>CAXYZP010000203.1:0-3736 GCA_964293175.1 uncultured Sphaerochaeta sp. | reverse complement strand
AACATCACCGACCCTATGGTTGGGCAGAAGAAGCTCATTGTTGACAATGCTCTGAACCCCACCGTCGCTATGTTCGACTATGAGACAACCGTCACCATGCCTCTTTCTGTGACTATCGATGGAGCTCTCGATGCCATTGCACATACCTTTGAGGTATTTTGTGGTGCCAAGGAAGCTACCTACGATAAGGCACGTGAAATCGCAGAGTGCGCTATCAACCTGGTTGCCGAGTATTCCAAGGTCCTCATTGAGGATCCCAAGAATGTGAAGGCACGTGAGGCTATCGGCCTTGCAACCGACCTCGGTGGTTATGCCATCATGATCGGAGGAACCAGTGGTGCTCACCTTACCAGTTTCTCTCTTGTGGACATTGTTGCCCACGGAACTGCCTGTGGAATTATGAACCCCTACTATGCGGTTCTCTACTCCAAGGCTATTCAGAAGCAGCTTAAGGTGGTCGGTGCTATCTTTGCAACCCACGGTTTTGCTGACAAGGCTATTGTCGAGCTTAAGGATAAGGATCTTGCAGTAGCTGTTGCAGAGGCTATGATAGCCTTCAGTAAGAGCATCAAGGCTCCAACCAAGCTTAACGATGTCCCCGGTTTTGGTGAGAAGCATGTCGAGCGTGCTCTCTCCGCTGCCAAGGATCCTCAGCTTGCAATGAAGCTGAAGAACATGCCTGTTCCTATGACCGCAGATGATGTCGATGTCTTCATGGAACCCCTGCTTCGTGCAGCTTCCAATGGTGATCTCTCCCTCATCAAGGTGATGTAATTTAGTAGTATACGTAAAGGCACTGGGGGTCTCCCGGTGCCTTATTACAAGGAGTTAATCATGAAAGTTTCTAACCCTTTAGGCAGACACTATGATGACCTTGTCCTGCCAAAAAACACCTTCACAATAAAAATGCAGGCTCCAAAAGCCCCTAGCGGCATCCGCGAAGTTATTTTGGATTCATTTGAAAACCCCATAGAGGGCAAAAGCCTCAAGAATATTGCTCAGGAAAAGCTTGCAAAGAACTCTCAAGCAAAAGCTGCCATTATCATAAGCGACAATACCAGACCCGTCCCCTATAAGGGCGATGAGGGGATTCTTCTGCCTGTTTTGGAAACGCTGTTTGCTGTAGGGTATGATGCAAAGAACATCACCATCCTTATTGCTACAGGAACTCATCGGGCAATGAGCAAAGCTGAAATAACCAAGATGGTAGATGAGCGTGTGCTTACAAGTGGTGTGCGTATCGTCAATCATGACTGCAAGGATGAAAGCAACCTTGTCTATCTTGGTGACAGTTCACGCGGCACACGCATCATGGTGAACAAAATCTATGTAGAGGCTGACCTTAAGATAGCCACAGGCTTGGTGGAGAGCCATTTCATGGCAGGCGCCAGTGGTGGACGTAAGGCTGTATGCCCAGGTCTCATCAGTGAGAATTCAACGTTTATCTTCCATGGTGTTCCCCTTATGGCGGACCCCGCATCCAGAGACCTTAATATCGAGGGTAACCCTGTTCATGAAGAAAGCCTTGAAGTCGCTAAGTTTGTAGGCGTAGACTTCCTGATCAACGTGACACTCGACCATGCTTTCCATATCACCGGTGTGTTCAGTGGAGATCTTGATAAGGCTCATCTTGCTGCTGTGGCTAAGATTTCTGAGACGGTACGAGTGCCCGCTCCCAAGGCTGCTGACGTTGTCGTCACCCATGGTGGGTTTGTTGGCATAAACCATTACCAGGTAGCAAAGTGTGCTGTTGCTTCCCTTGGAGTCCTGAAGAAGGATGGGTATCTCGTGATCATTGCAGATACTACAGACGAAGGGAACGTGGTCCGTGGTATTAACTACATCACTACGTTGGCCTTGTTGAAGCTACAGGGTGCGAAAGGTTTCTTGAAGACCATAGGATCGCCTGACTGGACGTTCTTGCCCGAGCAGTGGCAAGTGCAGATGTGGGCAAAGGTTTTCGATAGGATCGAACAGGACCATATGCTCTTGTACAGCCCCTCCCTTGATGAGCTTTGGTGGCCTGGTTTGCCTGGTATAAACGGTAAACGTTTCCTCCCGGAAGCAGATCAGAAGAACCCGGGCTCGGACTGTTTTACCAAGATGGTGCAAGGTGCCATCACGTACATAGAAGGACAAACAAAGAAGAGTGCAGAGGATCTTGATATCGTGTATATCAGCGATGGTCCTTATGTTATCCCTTATACCGAAGACTCATTGGAGAAATAACAGATGAAACTATCAGTAGCCATAGCCGGATCCGAAGCAATGCCCAATGCATTTGTTGTATTCCGTGGTGTGGAAGAATCCATAAAAAAAGCCCACGAACTTGGCTTCGATGGCGTTGAACTCGCCCTTAAGCGTCCTGATGAGGTCGATAAGGGTGTATTGAGGCGTTTGTTGAAGGATAACAGCCTAGAAGTGAGTGCTGTATCTTCCGGTCAGGTCTTTGCAGCAAGGAACTTGTACTTTACCGATGAGAACAAGGAGAACCGCAAGGAACTGTATGATACCTTTTGTGGGTTCATCGACCTTGCCTCTGATTTTGGTGGTCTGGTAAATATCGGGCGTACCCGAGGCTCCTTCAATGGACGTGATCCCAAACTCTGTGAAGATCTTTTCCTGGATATGGCTCACTCTGTCGCTGATTATGCTGAGAAGCAGGGTGTAGAGTTGATTCTCGAACCGGTGAACCGCTACGAGATTGATTTCATCAATAACTTGGATGAGTGTTCGGCCCTTCTGAAGAAAGTGAATAGAAAGAACTTCACCATGATGCCAGATGTGTTCCATATGAACATTGAAGATGATCATATTGGTGAGAGTCTGATTCGCAACAAGGAATTTGTGCGTTATATCCACTTTGCAGATACCAACCGTCATGCTCCTGGTGATGGTCACATGCCTTGGGATGAGATCTTCGATGCTTTGACCAGCATTGGGTATGACGGCTGGACAACCGCTGAGATTCTTCCTTTCCCCGATCCTGAGACAGCAGCAAAGAGAACCGTTGCATTTTTGAAGGGGAAGTACGGTAAGTATTACAGCTGAGAAAAAATTCCAAAAAAGTAAGAAAGCTGAATAAAAGAAATCAGGCTACCAAGGAGAGGAATCTCCCTAGGTAGCCTGATCTGTTTTCATATCACCCTCTGTAGATACAGTTGTGATTACTGCTATGCAATTAGGGGTTTACGATACCGCAGGGGTTTCCCATATTAAGTTTCAATAGAGCATCAATATTAGCCTGTACCATCTTCTGTAGGCTCCCTCTTTCCACTGTTTCAGGGAAGTTTCTCCAGACGACCAGCCGGGTCTCTGGTGATACCTCAAGCAGGGGAGAGGCTATGGGGTTGTGAACATTGTCGATGATGATGTCATACTCGCCCTTTGCAACCTCTGCTATCTGTGATGCTGTAAGAGGGCCTGGGCCAAAGGTCCCTCCTATCTCTAGGCCGAGGTCCTTTGCCAGGAATACCTGCATTGCATGGCAGTAGACCTTCTGGTTATTCAGCTTCTTTTTTGCAACAGCTTTTTTGCCATTTTCTACAGTCTCTACATATTCATAGACCCTGTCTTCGCTGTAGTACTGGCTTTTCAAGGCAGAGGCGATGAGGGCGGCCTGCTTTGTCACGTTCTCAATGCTGTTGTCTGTGGTGATCTGGACCAAATCAGTATTGGTCTTGCCTATGGCATCCCCCATGCTCTTCATCATCCGCTCATATCCTGCATAGATGAA
>CAXYZP010000202.1:0-3738 GCA_964293175.1 uncultured Sphaerochaeta sp. | reverse complement strand
GTCACAGCCCAATTGGATGCTCTGATCAAGAAACCCATACACAGCATACAAAGGGATGCTTTAAAGCGCTACGAAGAGGAGTATTTCGATAAGAAATGCAGTGCCTCCAAGGCTATGATCACAGAAGCCAAGGGAGCAATCCCCGGAGGGGTCCAGCATAACCTCGCCTTCAACCACCCTTTTCCTCTGGTGATTACCAAGGCCGAGGGCGCCTACCTCTACGATCTCGATGGGAATAAGTACTTTGACTTCCTGCAGGCAGGAGGCCCCACGGTCCTTGGGTCCAATCCCCCCTCTGTGCGCGAGAAAGTCATTGCCCTGCTTAATGAGTGTGGGCCCTCAACCGGGCTGTTCCACGAATACGAATACAAGCTCGCAAAAAAGATCTGTGACAGCGTACCAAGCGTAGATAAGTTTAGGATGCTCAATTCAGGATCTGAAGCTTGCATGGCTGCCGTCAGGGTTGCAAGACTAGCAACTAAGAAAAAAAATATCATCAAGATGGGGGGAGCCTATCATGGGTGGAGTGACCAGCTTGCCTATGGCATTCGGGTCCCGGGCTCGAAGGCTACCCAAGCACACGGGGTGCCGGGATACCTGTTCCGTCATACCCAGGAGTTTTTTCCCAACAGTATCCCCAGTCTGAAAAAACAGTTGCGTCTGAATAGGCTTAGGGGAGGCACAGCCGCTGTTTTTATCGAACCGGTCGGACCTGAAAGCGGGACCAGGCCCCTTTCCAAGGATTTTAACAAGCAGGTTGCCCAGCTTTGCAAAGAATATGGCTCTCTCTTAATCTTCGATGAGGTGGTTACTGGCTTTAGGATCGGTATGTCAGGGGCTCAGGGGTACTTCGATGTCAAACCCGACCTCACTGTCTTTGGTAAGGTCATTGCCGGTGGGTATCCAGGAGCCGGTGGGCTTGGAGGCAAGGAAGAGTACATGCGTTACCTTGCTGCAGGTATCCAGACTGGTGATAAGATTCATAGGGCCTTGGTCGGCGGTACGATGGCCGCCACACCCATAAGCTGCGTGGCAGGGTATTACACCCTCGAGGAGATCGAGAAAACCAAGGCTTGTGAAAAGGCAGGTGCCATGGGCGACCGTCTCACCAAAGGCCTGCAGAAACTGATAGAAGAGAAACACCTTCCTTTTGTCGCCTTCAACCAAGGTTCCATCTGTCACCTTGAGACTGTGGGGACCATGCACTTCTCCATCAATTGGAACAAGCCATGGACCATTCCAGGAGTCATCAACGAGACCTCGATACGGAAGAAAGAGATGGAATATATGGGAGCTGCATACATGGCCGAGGGGTTGGTTACCCTAGCTGGAAGCAGGCTCTATACCAGTGCCGCCTATGACGAGGTTATGATAGACAAGGCCCTTGAGGGGTTCGGACGCGTATTCGACCAGGTTGCTGAGATCGTATAGAGGAGTAGAGTGTGGAACTTGAACAGGCTAAAGATGCGGTGATGGAGGCGAGCAAGCAACTGGTGGCCTTGGGTTTGGTAGCGCGAACCTGGGGGAACGTCAGTTGCAGGGTAGGAGAGAGTCACTTTCTTATCACACCCAGTGGCAAACCCTACGAGAAACTACAGAAAGACCAGTTGGTCCTCGTTGCCCTTGATGACTTGAGTTATCCTAAAGGCGTGAAACCCTCTTCAGAGAAAAAGCTCCATAGGGAGGTCTACAAGCAGAAGAAGGATGTCTCTTGTGTAATCCATACCCATCAGGAGATGGCTTCCCTAGTTGGCTTGCTTGGAGAGGATATCCCTGTTAGCAAACTAGGCGAACCTTTGCTGGGAAAAACTATCCCAGTAGCAAAATATGGACTACCAGGGACCAAGACACTGGTAAAGAATGCAGGAAAGGCCATCGTTAGCAATAACGCTACAACAATTTTGCTTGCCAACCATGGAGCACTTTGCTTTGGCAGTGATGAAAAAGAAACCTTGGGGATAGCTAAACAATTAGAGCTTGAGTGTAGGGCCCACCTTGCAAAGCTGGTCCCACTGTTTGGTGAAACAAAGGTACAGAGCCAGTCTGTTTGTATCGTTGGGAATACACGAGATGTAAAGACAAAGTCAAACCAAGATAAAGAGCATGCAATAGAACAGTCACGGGTTCCCAAAAGAGCAATAAGGATTGCCTCCTTTCTGGAGGCAGACGGTGATGAGAAAGATTACATCCTGTATCATAGCTCTCCGGCAGTGCTTGAGGTCAGCAAGAGAATGAAGAAGCTTTCCTCCTATCTTGATGATTTTGCTCAGATAGCAGGAACAAAGATCTCTGTTGTTGAAGCGAATACCGAAAGATCTGCCCTCAGACAGGTAAGCAGGAAATGTAATGCCCTCCTGGTACGGGATGTTGGGGCCCTATGTTGGGGTTCCTCTCTCTCTGATGCTGAGGCTGTTGTGATGATCTTGGAGAAGAACTGCAAAGCTGCTCTTCTTGCCCAAGAGGTTCCTACCGTCAAGCCGATAGGTTGGTTGGATACGCATCTTATGAGGTTCGTGTATCAGAAGAAGTACTCGAAAATTGCGCAGAGTGAAGAGGCTTGATGTAGCTTATTTTGGATGGTGAAAGGGTATATGGAGAAAATGATGCATACATGCAAGATAAACTCACATGGAACTAAGGACCAAAAGTAAGATATTCAGCACATGAGTTTTGATGGCAGTCGTATGAAATGTATTCGATATGTAGCTGTGATGCTATAAAAATGTGGTGGCTAACGGTTTGTGAATAAGTAACACACAGTTGATAATATACACTTCTATGTGTATATTTGTCATGCGTGTTTGGGAGTTTGACTATGCCCATGACGGGGAAAGAAATGGTAAAGCACGGTTGGATTCAGACAAGACAGACGGGAAGCCATGTCATATTGTATAAGGAAGGAAAAGGTATTCAAGCCATACCGGTACATAGTGATAAAGATCTTGGGAAGGGCTTGGAGTCAAAACTGCTCAAGGAGATATAGCATGAAATATCATTTTGTAATACATACAGAGGAGAATGGGAGATATTGGGCTGAAGGAATAGAATTACCGCGTTGTGTGACGCAGGGTGAGACTCTTCAAGAGCTTAAAGAAAATCTAAAGGAAGTGTTGAATCTTTACCTAGATGAACCGCAAGGCTCAAATGTAACATTTCCTCTTCCTAATGAATCTATTGAAGAAAATGAATTCATTGTCGCTATCCCTGTAAATAGCGGAATTGCCTTTTCCATTTTGATGAAAAACTTTAGGTTACAGAAAAAACTTACCCAAGAACAAGCTCAGCGAATAATCGGTTTGACTAATAGAAATAGTTATGTAAGATTAGAAAATATCGGGAACCCTAAAATAGAAACTCTTGACAAAGTAGTTCAGGCTTTTCCAGATTTTCCTATCAATAAATGTTTTTCTACCCGGGTATAAATACCGATAGTCCCGCTCAAAATCTTTATTGCACAAGAGGAGTGTGGCCTAAGCAAACAACCCCTGCATGTCCTTGAAGGGGTATATGTTGTATCAATTGACGGAGGCTTGTACCTAAAAACACTTCAGGATTCACAGCGTAAAAAGGACCTGGCTCATATGAACCAGGTCCTTTTCTCGTAACCCAATTGAATCTCTTATTCCTTGGGTTTCGGATAATCAACTATAAGATACAGTCATCCAGCTGCTCCTGGTCGAGGAATGAGGGGGAGGTCCGTACCTGAAGGCGTTGAGCAGGAAGCCGAAGCGTTCCTCT
>CAXYZP010000201.1:0-3747 GCA_964293175.1 uncultured Sphaerochaeta sp. | reverse complement strand
GACAAGAACCAGAGCCAGAGGGCCCTTGCCCAAGAGGGGCGAAGGCTTGGCTTGTCGGTTCCCGACCAACCAGAGAGCTGGGAGGATACCTTCAACAGAATTTTCCTTAGCCTGGTTGAACCGAACCTCCCCCAAGAGAGGCCCTTGGTACTCGATCGCTACCCCGCCCAGATAGACTGCCTTGCCAAAAGGGATGGAAACTATCGAAAAAGATGGGAGATGTACGCCGGAGGGATTGAGATAGCAAACTGCTATGACGAGGAAACCGACAAAGAAAAGGTACGTGCCTACTATAAAAAAGAGTACGCCATCCTCATCCAGGAACGAGCAGACCGAGGCCTTGTCATCCCCGATGCCGATCCTGATTTTGCAGAGATATTCACCGGTTTTCCCCAATGCTCAGGAGTTGCGTTGGGCATGGACAGGCTACAGATGCTGCTGATGGGAAGACCCTGTATTGAGGGGGTGATTCTTTTTCCTTTTACTGGTACTATAAGTAGCCGTAAATAAGTGAAAATCCAATATATGAGGTAATTAGCATGATTAAAGCAGGTCAAATAGAAAAGGGTACTGCCCTATTGATCAAGGGACAGCCTTTTATTGTCGTCGACCGTGAATTCGTAAACCCTGGCAAGGGTTCGGCTTTTGTACGAGTAAAGATGAAAAGCCCTTCCACCGGGCAGACTCTTAGTGAAACCATAAAGACTCAGGACAGTGTCGAAGACATCATGGTCAGTGACCGCGACTGTCAGTACTTGTATAATGATGGTGAGAGTTTCCACCTCATGCTGACCGATACCTTCGAGCAGATCGAGGTGCCAATGGCTACCTTTGTCGATTATGAATTCCTCATGAAAGATGGTGAGACCTACCGTTGCACCTTCTGGGAATCACAGCTTCTCGATATCCAAATCCCTCCCAAGGTAGTCTTCTTGGTTGCCGAGGCTGAAGAGGCCGTCAAGGGCGACACAGTACAGGGCGCAACCAAGTATGTGACCACCGAGACAGGACTCAAGGTCCGTGTCCCCATTTTCATCAAACAGGGTGAGAAGATCAGGGTCAACACCGAGACCAAGGAATACCTGGAACGCGTCAATAACTGACAAACCTCACGTTTAAGGAGAGCTGGCTACTAGACCAGCTCTTTTTTATTCTCATTTTTCTTTCTTTTTCTTATCTCTCTTGATTCTGCAAACCACCTACTATCAAGGAATTGATGTAATCCTACCCGAAAAAAGCAAGCTATTTTTACTAAATATGTCCATAGCCTCTTGCCAAAACAAAAAAATAGGTGTAGGTTAGTGAGCGTTAACTAAAAGAGAGGAACCTATGTTAAGCCCACGACAGATAGAGATCTTAGAAGCAGCCATACAACTCACCAGCGAAGCAGGAATACAAAAGCTCACCATACGAAACGTAGCTTCTGCTGTCGGAGTCTCTGAGCCTGCTCTCTATCGGCATTTTGCAAGCAAGCATGAACTGCTGGTGTCAATTCTAGAATACCTTGAAAGTAAAATCGCCCATAACTTCATTGGCTTCGTCCAACCTACAGGATCTTCTAGCGAACAGTTCAGGCTGTTTTTGGAAAACCTTTTCACTGAGCTCGAACAGAACAAGGCATTTGCACTCCTACTTTTTGCAGAGGAGACCTTCAATGCAGACCCTGAGCTTCGTCCTGAATTGAATGCCCTTTTGGATAAGAACCTCTCTACCCTTTCTCGCTACTTCTCCCATATCATGGGGGAAGGCGGTTGTCGTAATGATATCTCATCAGAGCAACTTGCCCTGATGACTTTTGGAGCCATACGGCTCACGGTTTCCCGATGGCATCTGAAAGGAGAACAAGATGGTCTTCTTTCCCATGCCCCCCTTCTTCACCAGACATTTGTCAGACTCTTTATGTTGACCTAGAACTGAACAATTCTAGCCAAGGGAATTCATTATATCCATTTGGTTAGTTAACGTTAACAAACTTTGGAGGCAGTATGAGATTTTTCTCTTCTTTCGCAAAAAAACCAGTACGTATCCTAGTAGTACTAATCGCCCTACTCTCGCTATTTGTCTTTGGTATTGCAACCAATGGCAAGCTGGTGACCGATCTGAACAAGTACATGCCCTCAACCCACCCAGCCTTTATGGCCAGTGATGCTGCTGAGGAACTGTTCAATATTCAGGACTCCATCCTGTTGGTAGTCGAACACCCTACCTCTATCTACAATGCGACGACATTGGAGAAGATCAAGAGGATTACCGAAGAGCTTCCCCAGCACTTTGAGGAGATAGCAGAGGGTAAGGTCACCTCCCTGGCCACAGCTGACAATATCACGTCCTATGACGGTGATATGGAAGTACAGCCATTCTATACAGATGTGCCTACGACAGAAGAGGAGCTTAGCGCTCTAGAGGCAAGCGTCAAGGCGAACTCCATGATCAACGGAAGGAATGTGAGCTTCGATTCGACGGCCACACTCATCATTGCCGAGATAGATCCTGACAGCGATGCCACATCGCTACAAAAGCGTTTGACCGAGTATGCAAAAAGCTATGAAGGACCAGAAAGGCTTTACGTGGCAGGAAGACCCATCGTGGAAGGGTCGCTTGCCGAGCTGGGTCCGAAGGATATGGCCATCATGTTCCCCTTGGTTATCCTGGTCATGATACTCCTGCTTTATCTCCTACTTCGTTCAGTGCGCGACACTGCGATCAATATGATCATAGTCCTATTCGGTACACTGTTTGCCTTTGGAACAAAAACGTTGTTGGGCATACCCATCTATGCTGTGGATACCATGATACCGGTGATGCTCATAGCAATCGGGGTGGCCTATGGCATCCATATGCACAATGCCATTCATCATAGAATTGCAGATGATCCGAACCTAACTCGCGAACAACTTGTACAAGCGGTCCTCAAGGAGATGATACGGCCCATTTTTATGACAGCCCTTACCACCGCCATCGGCTTTATGGCCCTTATGTCCAGTGAAGTGCTTCCGGTACGGTACTTCGGCCTGTTTGCCGCCATTGGTGTCATCAGTGAGATGCTTCTGGCCCTTATCCTCTTTCCCGCCTCCATATACCTTTTGGGCATCCCAAAGAATAAAAAAAAGGCCAATAAGACAATGAGAGGGAAAGCCAGCCAGCAACAAAAACCTAAGAACCACCGTTTAGGGGTGCTGCTCATGGAGCACCAGAAAATGGTTATCGTCATCACCGTTCTCATAATCCTCTTGGGAGGATACGGAGCAACCAAGGTTTGGATCGACACCAGCTTTTTGGCTAACTTCGAACCTGACTCCCCTATTGCGCAGACCGATGCATTCGTGAACCAGAAGTTCGGAGGCACTTCCTCCTTGAACATCATCCTCAGCACCGAGAATGAAGGCACCTTCAAGGAACCCGAGGTACTGAAGGCTATGGATGACCTTCAGACGAGGCTTGCCCAAGACCCTATGGTAGGGGCCACCTTCTCGCTGACCACGTTCCTCAAGCAGATGAACCTGGTCATGCATGAGAATGATGCGACCTTTGAGACTGTGCCTGAAAGCAGAGAACTGGTTGCCCAGTACCTGTTGCTGTATGAGTTCTCAGGCGACCCTGAAACCCTGGAGAAGGTCGTCGATTACGACTATACCAAGGCAAACATCACTTTCCAGCTGAAAAGTGACAGCTCGTCTGTGATGGGAACCATCATAGCCCTTGCTGAGGAAGCTGCACCTGTTTTTGCCTCCCATGGCATTGAGATCA
>CAXYZP010000200.1:0-3747 GCA_964293175.1 uncultured Sphaerochaeta sp. | reverse complement strand
GCAATACCTAGATGAAGCTCTTTCCATTGTATTCGCACGAAGACAGACCAAAGGATGGCTTGGTGACTATGGCAGAGTCGGACACAACTTTGAGCCTCGCACTGCCCCAACGCTTGGGAGCACCAGCTTTCCTAGTCACCGTGGAATTCCTGCAGCACAGATCAAGGTAGTCAAAAAAGATTATGCTATCGTAACGATACTGCATGATTTGGCTATCCGTGACGGGCTTATGTTCTTCACCAAAGGAAAGAAAGACCCCATCGAAGCTATAAAGTTCAGCTTAAGCGGAATCTTCGACCAGAATGGACGAAGTCTCGCCACAGCCTATAAGGGTGAGACCGTTGAGGTCGATCTTCCTCTGCAGGGTCCTCTCCCACATGCGGGGGAAACGCTCTATATCATCAGCTCGCATGACCAGAACCCCGCACTCCTGACAGAGAGCATCAACACAACCAAACATCTGCTTGACCTTGTGGTGGAAGTGAAGGAAAAGGATATGATCCTGACTTCCAACTTTGGGGGTAAGACCATCTGCCATACCTATGAGATAGAGGTGAACAAGGCAAAGAAGGAGCAGGACCTGCAGCAACATCTGGAGAATGTCTTCAGCCAGAGCGACACATCCTACTTCGGTCTGGGAAAGATTACGTATGAGAACAAGACAGGTCTAGAAGACAAAGATGTGTTCCTACCCCTCTCATGGCTGAAAGCCATCCGCAGGGACTGGTATGCCTGTCTGGACAACGAACTCGCTCGTTGGATGACTGAAGATGATGAGGCACAAACAGAAGTCATCAAAGTGGAGAAGGAAATCTTGCCACCACGGGAGAATCTATGTACCAAGGACGGACTTCCATATCTTGATATCTCCAGCCTCGCCAAACAGTTTGCAGACAAAAAGAAGCCTGAGGGGATTCTCTTCTTCGAAGAGGACAAGTTCTATCTCCCTCTCTCCCCTGTCATGTTCGATGAGACGCAGTTCTTCAAGGACCTCAACAGTGTCATCACCTATTTGGGAATAGAGGGATACCTCGAAAAGACCCGTATCGGACTGAATAACATTGGCCAGCTCAACTGGGCACGCATGCAGCAGAATGTCTCCTGCTTCTTTGATATCTATCTCCCCTTGGGAAATAGTGAGAGCGCCAAGATGGCACTCGATCTCTTGCCTGAACTTACGGGTGCATACCTTTGGATGGAAAGGGATTACTTTGAGCCTGAACTTTGGCCTTTCGCTCCCACAAAGGTAAGTGCTGAGTTCTCTCCACCACTATTCATCAGCCGCAGCTGTTTCAGACATGATTCGCTGATGCTAAGTTGTGAAGGGTGCCCGCTCAAGGGCTCTTGGTATGTTACGCAGCAGAATCATCGCTACCATGTTATGGTGAATGACTGCATCACAACGGTTGTCAAAGCGTAAGGGCTGACAGTTCCACACATATCCAAACCCTCTTTTTGGTGCAAACCAGCAAGAGGGTTTTTTATCAGGTGTCTGTAAAGAGCGCTTGAAAGGCAGGGAACTGGTAGGAAATGGGAAAAGCAAGATCACCCCGCTTTTCCATCGCTTGCAGCTGGGAGAAACTCACCCACTTTGCATCCACAGTCTCGTCTGCCTGCAGGACGATCTCCGAAAGGTCGACATTCTTTCGGACAATAAAGATATCCACAAAGGATGCTGCCTTACGGGTAGTTCCCAAAAAGGTTATCTCGTCTGGAGAGGCAATAATGCCGGTCTCTTCGTGTAGTTCACGAAGAGCCGCATCCAAGCTAGCTTCCCCTGCTTGGACAGAGCCTGAGGTACTCTCCCAGAGATTGGGCATAAGATGCTTCTGGTCTGAACGAAGGGTAAGCAATATCTGCTGACGCTCGTTGATCGTCCATACAGAGACCACCACATGGTAGGTGTCTATAGGAAGGGGGACCCCCCTCTGATGCACTCGGTGCAAAGCTTTCCTATCGTTATCGTAGAGGTCAAACAGTTCTTGCATAGGGGCACCCTAACAAATCCCTAGTGCTTTCTCAAGATGAGGACCAAAGAAAGCTCCTGTCGGAGAACCGGCAAGAGCTTTCTTTTGTGACCTGTACTAAATACAGACAGAAAATCAGATCAGGTTAAATCGTGTAACGAAAGCCTCTGCATTCTGTATGGAACCGCCTGCAGCACCCTTAACGACGTTATTTACCATCAAGAGGAATCCAATCTTTCCGTTCTTCTTCCTCAGGCGACCGGTATAGACCACCATCCCTTTGGGGGTACCCCAGAAAGCATACTTGGGTTGGGGGAATGTTGGATCAGAGCCATACTCTACTGGTTGTGCAGGAGTTGAAGGCAGATCACATACGACCTTGAAATCCTTCCAAGCCTTGAGGATATCCTCTACTTCAACGTCTTGTTCAAGGTCAAGCCATACAGCTTCCAAGTGACCGAACATGACAGGAACACGAACGGTGAAGGCATTGACTTCAGGATCGATTGATAGGATCTTCTTGATCTCTTTCTCAACCTTCTCTTCCTCTCCTTTGATGAAGGGTATGCAGTTGTCAGTGATATCAAAGGAAGAGAGCCCCGGATATCCTGCTCCGCTGACACTCTGGTAACTGTGCAGCATGATACTCTTGATCCCAAACTTCTTCAGAGGGGCGATTCCCATGGCCAGGCCTGTGGTGACACAGTTGGCGTTGGTCACGACAAATCCCTTTTCAGGATACCCCTGTTCCTTGATCAAATCGAGAGTCTCAAGGTTAGCTTCTGGAATAAGCACAGGCACGTTGTCGTCATAGCGCATGGCTGCGGCATTAGAGAAAACATGAAATCCATGATCTCTAAGCTGTGGTTCTGCCTCACGAGCAACTTCAGCAGGAAGGGCGGAGAATACAATGGAAACTCCGGCTTCCTTCATTGCTGCAAAATTAAACTCTTTCAACTCAATATCACGAATATTGCTTGGCATCTCAAAGGGCATCACCCAGTGGGCTGTAGAAGCGTATTTGAGCCCCACACGTGCTGACGATGCTGTGGCATACGCCACTTCAAACCAAGGGTGGTCTGAAAGCATCCACATGAAGACCTGACCTACGGCTCCGGTTGCGCCTATTACTGCTACTTGTATTTTCTTGTCCATCTGAATTTCTCCCACTCGGATACCTATCCGTCATCAATTCCACTAAAGTAGTTGAACATTACTGGTTTTCTGGAAGAAACTCAATACTTTTTAACAAAATTGTATGCTTTTTAACAAAATGTTACTATATTAACACAGAGGTTCATCATAGTGAACATGCTCACTCTTCTTTTTTCTTATCCCCAAACAGGACAAAACGATCAACCGGCATAGTAAAAGCAATCCCGTTTCCCTCTTGCTGTAAGAAGGGAATCGCTGTTATCGCATCTAGGACCTTCTCAGACTTTTCACTCTCCACAAGGATAAGCAGCAGCTCCTTTTCAGGAACCAAGCTTGCGCCAAAGAACGTAAGGTCATCTGGCTTGCTGGTGCCCCTGCCATCGACGATGGTACCACCGCCGGCTCCCGCCTTCCTAGCGACATCCATGACATCTTCAGCAAAGCCGTTGTTGCAGATTACTTGAATTAATTCCCAATCGCTATTCATGGTTCGCACTCCTTCTATAGTATGCAACGTCCTGTTCACATAGCTTCTCTTACTAGAGAGCGAGGCACAGATTCCGTGTATATGTTTTGCGTTCCGTATTGCTTCGAACACAGCATCGTACTGTTCGTCAAACACAAG
>CAXYZP010000199.1:0-3771 GCA_964293175.1 uncultured Sphaerochaeta sp. | reverse complement strand
GAGGGAGAAGTGCTCTTCCAACTTGTTGACGATTGCCTTTTTGGGAATCTCCATGGATGGAAGGAAATCACGGAAACCCTTCAGTACCTTGGGTTCTATGACGGTTCGTTTCTCTCTTTCAACTCTCATTTTCCTATACTCCTGTTGTGCTTTTGACGGGGATGGTGTACAAATAGTGTATAACGAATCGCTTGTGCTCTGCAATATGCGGTTCTTTGCCAATACCAATACATTGAGAGCAAGATGCTAATTAGATACAAACAAGACGAACATGGAAAGACAGTCCCAGTAGCAAACATCTACACGCAAAAGGAACATAAGATCAACTACGCACTCCTGGACAGGGATGCGGTATGGGCGATCAAGAAGCTGCAGCAGTCAGGTGCGGAAGCATATCTGGTAGGGGGAGCGGTACGCGACCTTATGCTTGGCCAAATCCCCAAAGACTTCGATATAGCCACCAGCGCGTCCCCGCGCCAGATCCAGAGGATTTTCTGGAATGCCCGTATTATCGGAAAGCGCTTTAAGCTGGTCCACCTTGTCTTTAGGGACAAAGTGCATGAGGTCTCTACCTTCCGTAGCGGAGAAGAGGCGATGGAGGGGAACAACAACGTGTTCGGTTCCATCGACCAGGATGCAAAAAGACGGGACTTCTCGGTAAACTCCTTTTATTATGACCCTTCCACCAACCAGTTGCTTGATTTCAACAATGCCATGGAAGACTTCAAAAAGAAAAAAATAAGCTCCATCATTCCCTTGGATGAATCTTTCAAGGAAGATCCCGTAAGGATGATTCGAGCCATAAAGTACTCTGTAACCACAGGTTTTGCCTTGCGCCTTAATATTCGCATGGCCATCCGCAAGTATTCCAATGAGCTTTCGCGCACATCTACCAGTCGCCTCACCGAAGAGGTCAACAAGATACTCGCCTCAGGTCATAGTCGGGAGATATTCAATGACTTGCAGAAGTATAAGCTTCTGGTCTTTATGCTTCCCTGTTTCTCCATTTACAGCAAGTTTCCCCAAGTCCAGGATAGCCTCAGGGAAATGGATAAGCGTGTGATGCTTGCCAAGGAGAACAAAGGCCCACAGATTATGCTTGCCGATATGATCAAGGCCCTTGTCGATCCTTTGATCGTCTTTGCCGATGACCAACTGAGCATTGATGAGCGTTTCAAGGAAACCTTTAGGCAGATCAAGGTGCTTATCAGCCCGATGACCCCTTCTAACTATGAAGTAGAGCTTGCCAGCGAAAGGCTTCTCAGCTCTCGTGGTTTTAAAACACCCCGCAACTGTGTGCGTAGCCAAAGGCCTGTCAACAAACCCCCTCAGAGAAGAGGCCCGTCCCGTCCCAAGCGAAGCGAAGGAACAGGGGAGGTCTCGGCTGCTTCCAAGAAACGAAGGAGCAGGGGACGCTCTTCAAATCGTGGGGGCAAGAGTTCAGGCGAACAGGCTCAGAATGTGGTCTCCACCAGTGCAGAGGCTCACGACCTCTAGGCCCATTCCTCTATCTCAATATTCACACTGGCCACAAAGATGCCACCGTATTTCTCCAAGCTGTCTGCAATATACTCTTGTAGTTCACCCAGTGTTGTGGCGATATGGTGTTGCATCGGTACGCGTAGCTTTACCGTAAGGGCATAGCCTTCGCTTTTAATCTGCACCTGCACACGCTTTACTTTTATCTGGCTGTCGAATTCATCAAGGCAGTGGGCTACCATCTGGGTGAGGGCTGCTTCACTGACGGTCACCTTGCCGTATTTGCTGAATTCAGGACGGACTATGGTCTTTTCGAAGCTCATATCCTTTTTGTTGAAAGGGTACCGATGCTTATTCTTGAAGAATACCCGCATGGTGTCATAGACTATCTGAGGATAATTGCGGGTTATTTCTATGGAAGGAACGGGAATGACATGTTTTCCCTCTGTGTAGCGTATGCGCATCGCGGTCTCTATCTCTTCTTTTGTTGCTATATCTTCAATCCTATACATTTTTTCAGGTTGGGGCAGGTTGAGTCGGCTGGCTATTTTGTACACCATCTTTTCACTGGTGCCGATGATAAGTATCTTATGAAACTTCTCTTTTTGAATTGCATCGATTACCTGTTCTTGGTGTTCAGCATCATCAAAAACAGCTGTGCGCACGGCAGAAAGGACATTACTCTCCCGCTTTGCAGACTTTCCTGCAAGGATGCGGTCTCCACGAATAAGCAATCCGTCATCTATAATGAGGTCAATGCCATATTTCTGAGCTACTAGTTTAGAGCGAAAACTCTTGCCTGTACCGCTTTTTCCAACCAGCGCATATACTTTGGTCCCTTTGAGTTTCCAGAAAGCATATCTAAATATTCGATTCATGGTTTCCATTATACGTATTTTCTAGTACAATAGAACAGCATTTTGCAAAAATTCCCTCGAGAGTTTTAGATCATAGTTGTAAGGAGCGTTTTCCATGCAGAAAGTGCCTACGTTCAGCAAGGGTGGTGTCCATCCTGGCGACCAGAAGGTGTTTAGTTGTTCTAAGCCAATTGAACGACTACCTTTACCCTCTGAGTTGCTAGTCTCTTTGTCGCAGCACCTTGGTGCACCGGCAAAAGCCTTGAAAGCAAAAGGAGATCCCGTCAAGCGGGGAGAGAAGATCGGAGAAGCCTCCGGTTTTATCAGTGCTGATGTGCACTCTCCCGTGAGCGGTACCATCAAGGATATCCGTAAAGTCACCTTAGCAAATAGTGTCAGTTGTGACGCTTTTGTCATTATTCCCGATCAAGAGCAGGAAGACGAACCTACTGAAAAATTTGACTGGAAGGGCCAAGAGAGAAGTGATCTTCTCAAACAGGTCAAGGATCTGGGCATTGTAGGCCTAGGTGGTGCGACTTTCCCCTCGCACGTTAAGTTCTCCATTCCCGCCGGTAAGAGTGTCGATGCGTTTGTGGTCAATGGGGTCGAGTGCGAACCCTATCTCACCGCCGACTACCGCATCATGCTTGAAAAAGGTGATGAGGTTCTTATCGGAGCCATGATAGCGACCAAGATCATCGGTGCCAAAAAGACCATTATCGGCATCGAGATGAACAAGGTCGATTGTATCGAGCACCTCTCTGCCATTGCAGAAGAGAAGGGCTATCCCATTGAAATCATAGGCTTGAAGGTTAAATATCCTCAAGGCGATGAGAAACAGGTTTTGAAAGCCACCAGACACAAGGAGATTCCCTCAGGGAAGCTTCCTTTGGATATTGGGGCGGTAGTTGCCAATGTGGGCACCTGTCATGCCTTGTATGAGGCCATTGTGTTGCATAAATGCCTGTATGAGCGTGTGATCAGCATAACAGGCGAGTGCATCAAGGAGCCCAAGAACGTGCTTGCTCCCATTGGAACCAAGATGGCAGACCTCCTCGCTTTCTGTGGCGGGTACTCTAGCGAACCGGAAAAACTGGTAAGCGGCGGGCCCATGATGGGATTCTCCTTCTTTGATGAGAATACTCCCATGGTAAAGGGATCGAGCGGATTGCTTGCCCTCCCTGCTCAGAAGAAAGTAAAGAGCACTTCCTGCATCAATTGCGGTCGTTGTGTGGCAGCATGTCCTATTGGCCTGATGCCTTCGCACCTGTATCGGTATATAACCAATGGCGAGTATGAAGAAGCCATGCAACATAGCCTCATGGATTGTAAAGAGTGCGGCTGTTGTTCCTATGTCTGTCCAGCTCATCTTCCGCTGGTTCATGGGATGAAGACCGGAAAGAAGTTGGGGAGACAGAAAAAATGTACAAACCCT
>CAXYZP010000198.1:0-3798 GCA_964293175.1 uncultured Sphaerochaeta sp. | reverse complement strand
CCCTGACATTCAATCTGCTTGCCCGCCATCAGTCGATGTTGGTTAGGACGAGGGTGGCTTCTACACTTTCGCCTTGGATGCAACACTCTCAGGTGGGGGATGTTTCGCTTATCCCCATCTCCCATGGGGAGGGGAGGTTTATCTGTAAGCCGGAACTGCTCTCCCAATTGGCCCTCAATGGGCAGATAGCTAGCCAGTATGTGGATCTGCAGGGTAATCCGACTATGGAATTACCATGGAATCCCAATGGTTCGGCATATGCCTTGGAGGCTCTTTCCTCCCCAGACGGCAGAGTGTTTGGGAGAATGGCCCATAGTGAACGGGCGACTAAAGATCTCTACCGGAATACACCTTTCAAGGCCGATACCCTGTTGTTCTCAAGTGGTGTCAGGTATTTCTCCTGATGCGGTGGGGTGAAGCTGAGTACCTAAACTTCTCATATCTATGGTATGATTGAAACCTACTATCATTGGTGAAAAGGATGGATACTATGGATAAGTTTGTTATTTTTGCATTTCAAGGAAACCCGGTTTGCTTTGTACATGTGCTTCTCAACGCATTGGATATGCATGCCAAAGGTAAGGACGTGAAGGTTGTGCTGGAGGGTGAGGCCGTCACGTTGGTCAAGAAGATGACTGAATCAAAGAACCCCCTTTTCAAGAAGGTGGTCGAGCTCAATCTCATCGACTGTGTTTGCAAGGCATGCTCGGCAACCCTAGGGGTGCTTGAGTACAATGAAGCCTCTGGTCTGCCTATCGGTGGGGATATGAGCAACCATCCCTCTTTCCTGTCCTATACAGAAGAGGGGTATCAGGTGATAACCCTGTAAGAGAATTAAGACCGATCGGATGTTCTGGTATGAACTCTGCATAAGAAGACAATGTAGGGATCAGATTGCTCGTAACACAAGCCTTCCTCAAGCAGGGGGGCTTGTTCCTATCGGTGGGGCAGTTTTACCCATGATATTTCCTTCATATGCTATGCTTGAGTCAAAATGACTCAGAAGAGTTAGCCTGTAGGGAGAATGGGTCATCTTGAGCGATACAATTCTTAAATATACGGATATGTGACGATATCCCTGGGGAAAAAAGACCTTTGCTGGTACATACTGTACAGAAATTGCTACTATGTGATCAAATTCTAGGTTTTTTGTGATTATTCTGCTTTCTGGATAAAGTTGGCACGCTCTGTGCATGTGAGTTGATACAAGCCAAAAGGCCTTGATACAACACAAAGCACACATGGAGGTGTCATTATGAAATATTACGTTACCTATAACTGACTGGGGCACATCCAATAAGATTCCCCCTGTCGATGTCATAGAGACTGATACGGCCTATGTGATCGAAGCTGAACTTGCCGGCTATACCCAGAAGGAAGTAGAGGTCAATGTGGACAAGCACGTGCTCAAGCTCAGTTCTGCCAAGCAGAGCAACCCTGAAGAGAACAAGGATCAGAAAACGAAATCTTTGGTGCGTGAGCGCTATTACCGTGCATTCGAACGTTCCTTCACCTTGCCTGAGGATATTGACGAGTCTTCCATCGAAGGTGAGTTCACCGATGGTGTCCTGACTATTACGATGCCTAAGAAAGCAGAAGTGCAGCCCAAGAGCATCGAAGTAAAGATTAAGAGCAACTAACATGCCGGGGCGTTTAGAAAGTGATTGCTTGCAGATAGCTTTATAGCCGAATACCTTAGATACAAGACAGCCTGGAAATTCCAGGCTGTCTTGTGGGTAGTGCTGTTTGAGCGTTAGTCAAGAATGATGATGGCTGCAAACTTCAGAGGTGCTTCCTGTTCGTTGCGGATGGCATGGCTTGCACCGCCTCCGGTGACGACTAGGTCCCCTTTGGTCACTTTCTTTTCCCCGTCGATTTCGGTTACGATGCCTTCGCCTTCGGTGATCCAGTAGTATTCTGTTTCGTTTACATGATCATGCTCTCCGATGGAACAGCCTTTTTCCAAGGTTATCTCACTGAAAAGGCGACAGTGCTTCACACTTCCTTCTTCAGCTAGGGATCTGAATTTGGTCGAGCCCGACCCTCCGCGCAGTTGCTCTTTCTCTATGGTCGGCATTTCTTTGTATTTTCTTATCATTACTTTTCCTCCTTGCACAGTTTGCCCTAGAGATGCTCTCTTAGACAAGCGTTATGTAAGGGGTGTTTTTTTGCTTGGTGGTCTTTCTTCTTTTAGTATGGACAAGAGCTCAGGCAATGTGTCCTGATGTAAAAAATCTAGCAGGGTAAAACCCTAGGCGAAGGTTTCCAATGTTGAACTTTTCGGCTATGATATGCAAAGATTTGACCGAGGAGTTACGCATGAATAAGATTCTATCAAAGCAGAGGCTCTCCCAGGAAGTATTCAGGATGAGCATTCATGCTCCTGAAATAGCTGAAGCAAGAAGTCCTGGACAGTTTATCATCCTACAGATGGGTGGGGATTATGGTGAGAGAATCCCTCTTACCATTGCTGATGCAAATGCAGAAGAGGGTTCCATTACCCTTATCTTCCAGGCTGTGGGTGAGACCACCCATAACCTTGCAATGCTTGAGGTCGGTGACAAGATTGAAAACTTGCTTGGACCTTTGGGCAAGCCAACTGATATTAAAAAGTATGGCAAAGTTGTCTGTGTAGGGGGAGGCATCGGAGTTGCTCCTCTATTCCCCATTGTGCAGGGCATGAAACAGGCCGGAAACGAAGTGAAGGTCATCATGGGGGCACGCAATGAGAGCCTCTTGATAATGGAAGATGAGATGAAGGCAACCGCAGATGAGGTCATAGTCGTGACCGATGACGGCTCCTATGGCCGTAAGGCCCTGGTCACTGTCCCTCTGAAGGAGTTGTGTGAGACGTGGAAGCCCGATTGTGTCGTCATTATCGGACCTCCCATCATGATGAAGTTTGCAGCGCTTACCACCAAGCCTTTTGGTATCCATACCATCGTCTCCTTGAATACTATCATGATCGATGGAACTGGCATGTGCGGTGGTTGTAGGGTCAACATTGGTGGAGAGACCAAGTTTGCCTGCGTAGACGGACCCGAGTTCGACGGTCACCTGGTCGACTGGGATAACTTGCTCTTGCGCCTAGGGACATACAAGCCCCAGGAAGAGGAGGCTCACCACCGTTGCCACATTGGATTGGACATTAAAGAAGGAGATGCGTAAGCCATGCATGTTTCACTAGAAGAATTAGACAAGAAAGCTCAGGCTGTTTTACGGGAATATGAGGGTAAGGACATCTCCCCCAAAGAAAGGGCTCAGATCCCTTTGCAAGAGATGCCTACCCAGGATCCCAAGGTCAGGGTAACCAATATGCAAGAGGTAGCTATCGGGTATACCGAAAACCAGGTCAGGGCTGAGGCCCTGCGCTGTTTACAATGCAAGAACAAGCCCTGCATCAAAGGCTGTCCCGTTGGTATTGATATCCCAGCCTTCATTGCAGCTGCTGCTCTAGGTGAACATGGCAAGGCTCTCTCCATTATCAAGGAGAGCAGCTCCCTGCCTGCAATTTGTGGTCGTGTCTGTCCACAGGAGAGCCAGTGTCAGCTTTATTGTACAGTCGGCAAGGTCCTCAAGGATGTGGAGCAGTCTGTATCCATCGGTAGGATCGAACGGTATGTTTCAGACTTTGCCCGTGAAAATGATTGCGAGGTCATGCCTAAGGTAGCGCCTGAGACTGGCAAGAAGGTGGCTGTCGTTGGAACTGGTCCTGCCAGTATCTCAGCTGCCATGGATCTTCGACGCGAAGGCCATACCGTGATGATGTTCGAGGCTTTGCACAAGGCCGGGGGTGTA
>CAXYZP010000197.1:0-3805 GCA_964293175.1 uncultured Sphaerochaeta sp. | reverse complement strand
CGAAGAGATCGCTCTCTAATCCAGAAAGAGATTTGACTATCTTTTTTACCGGTTTGCCGTTACTATATCACTCGTGAGAAGGAGCTATATGCATGAGTGAAATAATCATTACTTCTGATAACTTTGAAAGTGAGATTTTGCAAGCGGACAAACCGGTCCTCGTGGATTTTTGGGCCCCCTGGTGTGGACCTTGCAAGATGATTGGTCCTGCCGTTACCCAGTTGGCTGAAAAGTATGCTGGGAAATTAGTGGTGGCTAAGGTTAATGTGGATGAAGTCGTCTCTGTTGCCAGCAAGTTCAGTGTCAACAGTATCCCGACCCTTATGATCTTCAAGAATGGCGAGGTCGTTGACCAGCGAATAGGAGCTGCATCCCTGTCGGTTCTTGAATCATTTATCAAACCACATCTCTAATCTTCGTTGTATTGCTTGTATTGGAGGGGAGGCGTAAGCCTCCTCTTTGCACGTCTGTCCTGTCATGGGATGTTTTGTTGTATGTATCTTAGTGCAGAAATGTATCTATCTGATTTGGTACTTCTCTTGCTTCCTTGGAAGGAAACAAGACCCAGTCATGTATCAAGGCTTCCCCTATGATCATGGTGAGTGAAGAACCCTTGGCTTTCTCGATTTTTTCTTGCAACAAGAGGCAGTCAGGAAAGAGTATTTCATGGGTGCCGGCAAAGAGCAGTATTTCCCCTAAATTGTCCATATTGCCAAAAAGAGGGGAAAGGAAGGGATTTGAAAGGTCTTCACCTCCACTGTAGAGAGAAGCGGCATATTCTAATCCCTCTACTGCCAAGACCGGGTCACTATCTACATAGTCTGGGATGAGTTTGTTCTGCAGGGATAGATCGAGCCAAGGCGAGCAGAGTACAGTTTTCATAGGGAAAGGGAGAATGCCTTCATCCCTAAGGACCTGGAGAAGGGCCAACGCCAATCCACCTCCGGCTGAATCACCAAAAAAGAAGAATATATGATCGGGGTAGGTTGAGACAATCTTTTCATAGGACGCAAGAGCCATGGCCTTTGTTGTCTCGAAGGTATGTTCCGGGGCAAGTGGATAATCAACGAAAGAGACTGTAATATGGTGCTTTTTAGTTAGTATCTGGATAAGTTTCCTGTGAAATATTGTAGCTTCGAGCACATAAGAGCCTCCGTGAAAAAACACTAGGTGCCTTGTGTCAGGCTCTGCGCCACTGACTGTGGTAACCTTTTTTCCCAGTATCTCATACGTATCGATAGAATACCCGGATGTAAAATGTTTTGCATCCATTATTCCGTTGCCCCTTGAAGGGTTCTTGTATTGCTTGGCTGCCAGATCTTTGGCTTTAACAAGTTTCAGGAGCTTCTGGGTTACATCGGTGGCAGCACTCATCTTTCTTATCCTCGATTATCCAATCATAGGGAATTGTTTTGTCATCGTCTAGCAGATCCCAAGAGGTTCTCAGCCTTTGATCCTCTAACGCTGGAAATGGCTATCCGAATTCTCCCCACCAAAACTTGCCCCTCTGGTATCACAGACATACCAGTCCTGCTCACTGTTAGTATCGCTGTAGTTGGTACGGCAGAGGGTACGGGTTGCTGTGCTGTTGGTTGAGTCGATGGCCTTTTCTGCAAGAGGGGAGTCCCACTGTCGCCCCTGATAAAGAAGCAGTGCACCCTCTTCAGTATCCCCAGATCCAAAGCCACTGTACGTAGTGGTGGTCTTGTTGCTGTAAAGCACAGCATCGAGAATGGGGCTTTCCCAGTCAGGGCTCTCTGTAACAGTAATACATCCGTTGTTGGATCCTAGGCCTCCAAGATATTCAGATTCATAGGGAGTCTCTTTTTCTCCCTTTTGAAATGCGATAACAATAAAATCCCCTGCGAATACCTGCTTGTTGCCTAGAATGCATCGGTCCTTCACATAAGGACCTGCGCCATTTGCCACAGTGATTCCAGCAAGATTCCCTGCCTTTGTGATGCGTAGTTCAACCCTATCAGGATTATTGACCGATCCTTTTGTGGAGAATTCATTGATCAGGATACCAGCCCTGTTGGGATTATGGGCCCATACCTCAAGACTGAAGCGGGTGCTGTTTCCCCACTGGTCCTCCACCCGACCCTCCAGGTGGGTGGAGGATGCTATCTCCATTGCGGAGGTAAGGTAGAGTATCAGAGTATCCCTCACACTGAGGTAGTTAGTATTCAGTACCCCATTGACCTTCAGCTTGATGGAATTGCTTCGTATCTCCTCACTGAACTTTAGCGAGATGGTCGCAGTATCTATGGCCTTAGCACTGAGTAGTTTCGGAGGTTTGCTGTCCTGCTGAGAAAAGAGGTTGGTAATCTCAGGACCCTGTTGGTTACAACCGCACCCGACGGTAAGGAGCAAGAGCATTGTAATAAGAGCGTATATACATGTTTTCATAGTAAAAAAGAAGAGGAGGTACTCTGATTGCTTCAATTGACAGAAGGGGAGCAAACACCCTAGACTTGTGCCATCTTGGGGGGAATTCATGTCCAAACTATGGCAGAAAGACTATTCGCTTGATTCATTGATGGAAGAGTTTACGGTAAATAAGGACTATGTCCTGGACCAGCAGCTGGTCGTTGCAGACGCATTGGCTTCAATAGCTCATGCAAGGGGGCTGCAAAGTATCGGCCTCTTGTCTGAAGAGGAGCTTTGCCAACTGGAAGAGGCTTTGCAAGAGGTTATCCAGATGGGAGTGGAAGGGACCTTTCCTATAACTGCTCAAGATGAGGACTGTCATACGGCCATCGAAGGTTTTCTCACTGCCAAGGTGGGTGAAGCCGGTAAGAAAATCCATACAGGAAGAAGCAGAAATGACCAGGTACAGACAGCCTTGCGCCTTTGGATGCGCGAATTCGCCCTCAAGCTTTGTAGGGAAACAGGTTCTTTTGCAAAAAGCCTGTTGGAGTTTGCCAAAGAGCATGAGTTTGTCCCCATGCCGGGAAGGACCCATATGCAGATAGCGATGCCCTCGTCTGTCGGTCTCTGGGCGGCATCGTTTGCCGAAGAACTCTATGATGAGGCTCAACACTTGATGCAGCTTTCTTGGACATTCGATCAGAGCCCTCTGGGGTCAGCAGCCTCGTATGGAGTTCCCCTTCCTTTGGACAGGGAGTTCGTTGCCTCTGAGATGGGATTTTCCCGAGTCCAGAACAATGTGCTCTACGCAAACAACAGCCGTGGCAAGTTTGAGGCTATGCTGTTGGACAGCTGCGATTACATCGCCCTGACCATAAGCAAGCTGGCTCAGGACCTTATTCTTTTCACCCTGCCTGAATTTGGGTATTTTTCCCTACCACAGGAGCTGTGTACAGGCTCATCCATCATGCCCCAGAAGAAGAACCCCGATGGGCTTGAGCTTGCCAGAAGCCGTTCAGCCCTGGTCTCTTCTTCTGCAATGGCGGTAAAATCCATCATCAGGAGCCTTCCTTCAGGATACAACAGAGACTTTCAGGACACCAAAGAGCCCCTGATGCAGGGAACGAAAGCCACCTGGCAACTGGTTGCTATCATGAGCCGGATGCTTTCAGGCCTGGTTGTCCATGAAGAGGCCCTCACCAAGGCATGTGTGCCTTCGCTGTATGCAACCGATGTCGTGCTGAATAAGGTTTTGGAAGGCGGAAATTTCCGCGATATCTATAAGGACGTAGGGCTACTCCTCCCTGATGTTAAAGCTTTTGACCCTATTGCTACACTCAAGAACCGCACTAGCTTGGGAACCACAGGAAACCTCGCCCTGGATGATGACCTCCTGTTCGTGAATCTCATGCAAGAGGGGTGTGATCAGGTATTG
>CAXYZP010000196.1:0-3811 GCA_964293175.1 uncultured Sphaerochaeta sp. | reverse complement strand
GAGATTTCCATAGCAAGCTTCGCCCCGAGATCCCCTTCAATGAGGAAATCCTCAAGATCTTCAAAGAACTGCTCATTGAAGGTCTTTATTCCAAACAAGGCCTTAAGCCTATCACCAAACTTCTTTTTCATCTAAAAACTCCAAGATTTGCTATCGTACCCCAGAGCCCGCAAGAGCTACATAGGAAGCAAGATTCATTATAGTGTCCAAGGTTGAGACAAGGGCAAAGCCACTTGTCGCAACCTGCAGAGGCTGCCACAACGGGTTTGCCGAATCGAATGTATTAGCGAGTGTGATACTCGCTACATAGAGCCCGAAAGCCAGCATAGTATTTCGGAGGCTTTTATAAAAGACCTTTTGCTCTTCTCCTTGAAGAGCAGAATTAACCATCCACTCGGGTTGTAACCTGACTTCAATCTCTTTAACAAGCGTATGCACCTGGACGGTTTTACTAGCAAACCCCTCTTTCTGTGCAACAATGACCAAAGGTACCATAGAAGAACTAATATCCAAAGCACATGTGGTATCATAAAAAAGCCCGTCCACATACCAATTCACTTTTCCCAATGAAGAGAAAAGATGGATATCCTCCCCCTCTTCTCTCTCTAAGGTTGTACCCATATGGGTAATGGTGTTGGGCTGTATGGTGACTTCCATCTGTCTTGGTACAAACCCCTCTCCAAAAACCCTTACAGTATATTTTCCGGAAGCGAACAGCTCTTGCTTCATATCACTCACAAGAGGTTCGTTATTGACAGACAAGGATACTGATGAGCTGTAGTCGTCAAAGACAAGCAGGCCATACTCCGTTCCTGCTGTCTTGGTTAACAGGGCCGCCCCAATCTCTACGAGCATTTCAGAAGGATCGTTTTGCACCATCACCTTGTCAAAGATAAGGGTGATGGTATCTGCATACAGATCATACCAGTAGAGTCTGAGGCGATCATTTGAGGCAAGCTTAGTCTTTTTCAGGAGTATGATAGCATCAAGATTCTCTTTCGAAACATACCAAGGCCGAGAGCCCGGATGAGTTTGTAAAAGAGAGGCATATCCCTCGTTATAGGGAATCGACCGGTATATGATCGGCAATCGGTCCGAAAGGCTCGTTACAGGATCCAAAGGTAGTTCTCTGGCCTTTTTTACATCCTTTTCCGATTTGGAGGCGTAGGCAACAGAGATACTCTTCAGAGTAGCAAGGTTGCTAGTTTGCTGCTGTTTGTCACTAAGGTGTGTCTTGTAAGCATCACTGGGAATGAGGAACTGATTGGCATAGGTAGATCCGGCTTCCCCTACCAATTGAAGAAAAGAATCGGAATCCTCCTGAAGCACGAAGAGCCCTACTGAAAAGGGCACTTCGTCGACGGCAAAGAGCGGCAGGCATACCAAGAGCATACCTACCAGAGCCAACAGGAATACCCTGATTCGCACTCCTATACCTCCTCTTTGGACCACCGCAAAAAGCTTTCGATGAATGGATCGATAGCACCATCCATGACTGCCTGTATATTTCCTATGGTCTCGCTCGTCCTATGGTCCTTGACCATGGTATAGGGTTGGAACACATACGAACGAATCTGGCTTCCCCAGGTAATTTCTTTCTTTGCTATAGCAGTCTTTTTCTGCTCTTTTTCCTTCTCTTCCCGATAGTACTCGTAGAGACGGCTCTTGAGAACCTTGAAAGCAAGGTCCTTGTTCATTCCCTGACTACGCTCATTCTGACACTGGACAACAATACCAGACTCAAAGTGGGTTATACGAACGGCACTGTCAGTTTTGTTGACGTGCTGTCCCCCAGCCCCACCTGCACGGTAGGTATCCAGACGATAGTCATCAGGTTTCAGGTCTATCTCAATCGTATCGTCGATCGCCGGGGAAGCGTATACACTGCTGAAGGAGGTATGCCTTCTCTTTTGAGAGTCAAACGGACTGATGCGAACCAGACGGTGCACTCCAGCCTCTCCTTTCAGATATCCGAAGCAATAGGAACCGCTGACCTTCATCGTGACACTCTTGATACCACCCTCATCCTCCTGCAAATCCAAGATCTGGCTCTTGAAACCATTTCGTTCGCAGTAGCGAAGGTACATGCGCATGAGCATGCTTGCCCAGTCACTTGCCTCGGTTCCACCGGTACCTGCATGGATGGTCAAAAAGCAATCGTTTTTATCGAATTGTCCGTCGAGGAGGGTCTTGAGCTTGAGTTTGTCATACTCTTTTGCAAGATCCTCTATCTGGGAGTCTATCTCTTCTTGTTCTTCAGTGTTGTCCGGCTCATCAGAATAAATGTCGATAAGTTCTTCCATATCATCCATTTTCTGAATCAGCTCTTTCCAAGGGAAGTAGGAATCTTTAAGCCCATTGAGCTCACTGAACAAGGTCTCAGCTCCCCGTTTGTCTTCCCAAAATCCTGGTTCTAGCGTTTGTTTTTCGAGATCGGCTATCTTTTTCTGTAGATTGGAGGAGTCAAAGACGCCTCCATACTGTGTAGGCTTCTTCTTTCATATCTTCAAACTGTGACTTGTTCTGGAAATGCATAGGGTCTCCTCAATCTTATTTGCGTTCAAGCCTGAGGCCAAGCGTATGTTTCTGCTCCTCACCAGGGGCGAGTGACAGGGGCCAGACCAACAGGTATAGGGTATGTTGGTAGAGTTGCTCCTCTGCCAATGTTGTCTTGTAATCAATGATATAGTCTTCCTTAAGCAAGGTAAAGTGTGTATCAGCAACGAGAGATATCATCGTGTTATTGGGTTCGTCAAATATTTTGAAGGACTTTACATGCCCGACCACCACCTCAGCCTCGTCATAGGCTATGAGTTTGCGATCTTCCATAACAGAGAAGGATGTTGTCTGTTTTTTTGAACCGACGGAAAGGGGCATCTCACAGCCGTACATGCAGCTAAGGTGCTCATCGCCTCTGTTGGTGAGCGTCACATCCAAAAGGACGGTGTTCTGTCTGAACTTGAAATGTTTGGCTATGGAGAGGGAACTGCTCAAAATTGAGTTCTCCTCACAAACCGACTGAACCAGATATTCGGTATTCCGCCTGTCTAAAACGGAAAGGTCATAGGTGGTCCTTCCCATATCCAGACAGGTTTTTCCATCACGCTTGTCATACTCACAGACGGGAACGGAATTGGGGAAAAACACATCGGTAAATATTCTCTGCTTGGTTCCCCGTACAGGAGGATGGAGGCTCTGACTCGTGCCGAATCCCGATAGAGGAGCGAATGTATCCCCATAGTTATAGAGAGAAGGAAGGTAGGTAAGCTCACTGAGCGCACCTCCCTTTGCATCGACAACACTACTGATATTCTTGCCGATGGTAAGATACTCGTCCATGTCATCAAGGTCGTAGTCCGTACTTACCGGATAGGTATAGTCAGGAACGGAAAAAAGAACCGAATCCGCTTCATTGATGTATCGCCAGACAAGCTTGCGTACAGAAGAGCGTAACATCGATGCATTGGCATCACAAACATATGGCCCACCCTGGGACATCTTCTGCAGAAGAAGCTCAAGACGTTTGCGGACATCCTTGTCTTTTTTATAGCTGCGCGCCGAATCCAACATGGAGGTAAATCTTCCATACAGATAGGTCAGCGACTCGTCCTTGACGAACAGGTCATTAAAAAATGCAAGGTCGCCTACCTGACAGTCATGCCCGTACCAGCCGGTGGGCAGGTATCCCTTTTGCAACGGTTCATTGGGATCGTGTATATCCTCAATGGACGAGAGTTCCATACTGCAGAGCAGGCGGAACAGCTCTTCGGTCTGTTGGGCCGTAATACCTCCCTGACAGAGCTGGTCAATG
>CAXYZP010000195.1:0-3815 GCA_964293175.1 uncultured Sphaerochaeta sp. | reverse complement strand
AGAAATAGGCTCTATTTACGAGTGGTCATACCATAATGGTATGAAACCTATATAACACTACATGTAGCGTTATGTAAGTTTTATACCCCCCATATGTTTTGTTTTTACCTTGTAATCCTTTATAAACCATGCTATGTTAGAGCTTGCAAAAACTATATTTTTGCATAGTTCGTGTGAAGTAATTCGCTAAGAAATATATATATGATGAGGAATTGTATGAGTGCTGTGAAAAATGAATTGAGCCCCTTGGGCCGTAAGATTTTCCTTGACCGGTATGCGCTGAAAGACGTGCAGAAAGAAAGCCTGAAAGTGGGTGATATCGTTGTTGCTGTGAGCAACTCTGCTACAGGTCAGAGAGAGATCGGGGTCGTTACTTCCCTTGGCAAGGACAGTGCCATTACCGTTAAACTTGATGATGGTGTTGTTTTGAACGTCAAGCGTGAGGAGATCGACAAGCCTTTGGAGACTGATCCTGCACAGATGCTCGCTCGTGTGGCAAAAGGTATTGCATCACAAGAGAAGAAGGAGGTACGAAACACATGGGAAAAAGAATTCAATTGGCTATTGGAGGACTGGAAGTTCGTCCCTGGCGGCAGGATTCTCACTGGTGCAGGCACCTCGCAGAACCTGACCTATTTCAACTGTTATGTAATCCCCTCTCCGAAGGACAGCCGTGGCGGTATTATTGCCTCCTTGGGGCAGATGACGGAGATAATGAGTCGTGGAGGCGGGGTAGGTATGAACATCTCCTCCCTCAGGCCCCGGCACAGCTATGTGAAGGGAGTAAACGGAAGGTCCAGTGGTTCGGTCAGCTGGGGCGGGCTTTACAGCTTCGTAACCGGACTCATTGAACAGGGCGGATCGAGGCGTGGGGCTCTTATGCTTATCCTCAACGACTGGCATCCTGACATCATGGACTTCATCAACAGCAAGCGCGAGATGGGCAAGATCACCAATGCCAACATCAGCGTAGGCATCAGCGATGCCTTCATGGACGCAGTCAAAAATGACGAGGACTGGGAGACGTGTTTTCCCGATACCACCGATCCTGAATACAACACGGTATGGGATGGTAATATTGAAGCTTGGAAAGCGGCAGGTCATAAGGTCAATGTCTATCACCGTATGAAGGCTCGTGAAATATGGAATGCTATCATTGAGAGTGCTTGGGCTTCTGCAGAACCCGGGGTCTTCTTCATTGACCGTTACAACAAAATGTCCAACTCCTGGTACTACAGCAGTATCCAGTGCACCAATCCCTGTGGTGAGCAAGGCCTTCCTCCTTGGGGTGTGTGTAACCTTGGTTCCATAAACTTGAGTAAGTTTGTGAAGGATAAGAAGGTGTTGTACAAGGAGCTTGGTAGGACCGTTAGGGGTTCGGTCAGGTTCTTGGATAACGTCATTGACGATACTCCCTATTTCTTTGATGAGAATAAGGACCAGCAGCAGTCTGAAAGACGCATTGGTCTTGGTACCATGGGTCTTGCAGATATGCTCATCAAGATGGAGCTTGCCTACGGAAGCGATGATTCGCTCACTTTCATTGACGAGCTTTTCAAGTTCATTTGCATCGAGGCGTACTCTGAGAGTGCGGATCTTGCCAAGGAGAAGGGGAGCTTTCCTCGTTTTGATGCTGAAAAGCTGCTGCAGAGTGGTTTTATGATGGAGATGCCCGAGAGTCTGCGAGACGAGGTTCGCACAAAGGGTCTTCGTAACGTCACCCTCATCACCCAGGCTCCTACGGGAACCACAGGCACTATGGTTAATACCAGCACAGGTATTGAGCCCTACTACTTCTGGGAATGGGAGCGCACAGGGCGGATGGGATCCAACATCGAGCGTGTGAAGGTCTATGACGATTGGGTGAAGGACAACCCTGGCAAGGCAAAACCCCATTACTTTGTCTCTGCAATGGATCTGGCTCCTGAGGGCCATGTGAAAGTGCAGGCTGCGATTCAGAAGTGGGTGGATTCCTCCATCTCCAAGACGGGCAATACTCCCCGCGAGTATACTGTGGAGCAGACCGCTGATCTCTATCAGCTTCTGTATGACTTGGGTTGCAAGGGCGGGACTACCTATCGTGATGGTTCACGTGATACCCAGGTGCTGACTGCAAAGCAGGATAAGCCTAAAGATGAGGAAAATAAGGATGAGGCAAAAGTGGTGAGCACCTTTGCCGAACCTAAGCCTCGTGTTCGGTCGACCGTGTTGCGGGGGACTACCTACCGTAAGGCGACGCCTATCGGCACTGCCTACATCACCGTCAACTGTGACGGTCCCAACCCTGCGGACCTCTTTGAGGTGTTCATTAATGTCGCAAAGGTTGGGTCTGATGTTGCTGCCGACGCAGAGGGCTTGGGTAGGCTCATCAGTCTGATTCTGAGGATGCCTTCGCCCCTTTCTCCTGAACAGCGTGCCCAGTCGATCATAGCTCAGCTAATCGGCATTGGTAGCGGTAGGTCTTTGGGCTTTGGCAAGAACAGGGTTATGAGTCTTCCTGATGCGGTGGCTCAGGTTTTGCAACAGCATATCGGCACTCCCGTGTCAGAGACACAGATAGCGAATCTCCCTGATGAGGAGGACGAGGTGGAAGAGGCCGGCCAGCTGGACCTTGGGCTTGCTCCTTCGGTGAACAGTGTGAAGCCAGATATCTGCCCTGTCTGTGGGAATGTGACATTTGTTAACATCGAAGGGTGTAAGAAGTGTTTTTCCTGTGGGTATAGTGAGTGTTGATTACAATGTAATCGAAGTATATTCTCTATATTTTCTAGGGGATATGGCAAAGTGAATGATAAGAGTTTTATGCCCCGTCTTTTTGCTAAGGCGGGGTTTTCGTTGTACAGGGGACTCGATCCGAGTATATACCTGCTTTTTACCGTCAGGATCATCAACCGGTTTGGTGATTTTGTTCAGCTTCTTTTGGTGCTTATCCTGACAGGAAAGTTAGGGATGGATAGCCATGAAGCTGGTTTTTTTATCTCCCTTACCCTTATATTCACTATGGTCGGGCAGCTGGTTTCCGGTATCGTTGCTGACAAGCTTGCACGTAAACATGTCCTTGTGTTTTGTCAGCTGATGGTGAGTGTGAGCTATCTCGCATGTGCATTGTTAGTCAGTAGTCAGTATTCTTCTTTGGTTCCTTTCATTATTCTCTTAGGTTCCCCCTTCCGTGGTGCTACAGCCCCCATTACCAATGCTATGGTAGCGGACTTTTCTGATGATAAGGATCGTAGCAGGGCTTTCTCCTTGCTCTATCTGGGGACCAATATCGGAGTTGCTGTTGGCCCTATTGCCGCATCTTTCCTCTATGGGTATTCGATCCCTCTGTTGTTTGGCGGCTCTTCTGCTTTATTATTGTTCTCTACAAGTATCCTGATTGTAAAGTTGCCCTTGGTCAAAGGTGATGTGTTTAGCAACGCTTCGGAGAAGATTCCGGGTGGTTTCCTACTTTCTTTATTGAAGAACAGAGTTTTGATGTTGTTCCTGCTATTTTTTGCTCTGTACAATCTAACATATCAGCAAAACACCTTTGCCTTGCCTCTACAGTTCTCGTATCTGTTTGGGGACAGCCTTGGAGCTAAGCACTTTGGATTGTTGATGAGTATCAACGCCCTGACCGTTCTTGTGACAACTCCTTGTATAACTAAGATCACCGCATCATGGGGCCAATTGAAAAACATGGCTCTTGCTATGGTGTTTTATGTAGTGGGCTATGGAGCATATGCTTTTTGTCTCCATCTTCCTGTCTTTCTTGTGGCTACTTTCATCTGGACTCTCGGTGAAATTCTGATGGCAACCAATGCAAATGTATTTCT
>CAXYZP010000194.1:0-3825 GCA_964293175.1 uncultured Sphaerochaeta sp. | reverse complement strand
GTCGAGAGAGAACTAGGAGGGAAAACCTATTCTAGAGGCGTAACCGCCTTAAATTCCAACTCAACAGCATATCCCATTGCATCGAGATGCTGCACGATCTGTTCCAAGGAGAAGGAATCCAAGGTGACACTCTGCGTGTCTGAAACCTGTCGGACATTGGCGCTATCCATGGGAGTAGCGATGCCGGGCAGGATATCCTGAGCCTGGCTTGCATTGGTACCGAAAAGGACAAAGGAACCAATGAAAACAACGACAAAAGCCGCGGCGGTCGTCATCAGAGCAGGAACAAGCTTGACTTGTACTTTCTTGCGAAAAATATGCATCTTCTTGTCTTTCATAGGAAACCTGCTTTTCTCAAAAAATGCGAGCACCCGCTCCTGCCTCAGATTGATATCCTCGTCAGGAAGGACAGCAGAAGCTATACGCTGTTGCAACTGTCTAAGTTGGTCCAAGCGCTGTCTGCACGCATTACAATATCCTAGATGTTCCTCAACCTGTGTTCTCCATGGCTCATCAAGTTCGCCATCAAGATAGGTATTCAACAATTCATCATCTACACACATAGGCTACTCCTGGGTAAGCAGTGACTCAAGCATTTTACGTGCCCTATACACTCTCACCTTCACATTACTTTCGGAAATGTGCAAAACCTGGGCAATCTGCTTGTAGTCCATATCCGTATACTCCTTCATCACAATGACAAGGCGGAATTTCTCCGGAAGCTGGTCTATCGCATCCTGTACTTGCTTGCGGGTCTCTTTTTCTATGAGAACCTGCTCACCCCCTTTAGTATTGGAGTGGGAAGTAGGAAACTTTTTCAGCTTATCGACCATCACCATTTCACGCGATTTCCGCTTTACCTGGTTGATGGCCAAATTTTTCGATACCCTAATGAGCCAATACTTGGCATCATTAAGGGAAGGAAAAACCATGCCCTTGTCAAAAAATCTGATGAAAGCCTCTTGGCAAATCTCTTCAGCAAGATCCTGATTGTTGGTGACATGATATACAACACGCATCAAAACCGGGAAAACCTGCTCATAAACTTGCTTGAACGCCTGCTCATCGTTGCTCTGTATTTCCATAACTTTAACAACTCACTGGTAACCAAGTTACATCTTTTTTTCCAAAGAGGGCCCAGAGGCTAGATCTTTGACAAGGTAGCCCAACGAATCCAGCTCTTCCCTAATCGTATCTGCTAGAGTCCAGTCTTTCGCTTTTTTGGCTTCCGTTCGCTTCTTTAGGAGCTCCAGCGCCTTAGGATCATCAATAGGCTCAACAGTAGGAACCTGCAAAGTAGCAAGGCCTAGACCGAAAACCTGATCAAATGCTAAAGCCAAGGAATATTTCTCATCCCGGGACAGCTCATCATCCTTGAGAACACCCCATAAATCGGCAAGGCATCGGGGGGTATTCAGATCATTCTGAATATGTTCGGTGAAAGCTTCCTTATAATGCAAAGCCTTCTGGCTCTCCAAGACTATTGTATGAGCTCCATCACGCTTCAAGGTGATGATGCGATCCTTTACATTGTTTCTTGCTGTCTTGGCAGTGGTAAGGGATTCAAAGGAGAACTTCAACTGGCTGCGGTAATGTCCGCCAAGGCAGAAAAACCGGTAGTCCATCGGATCGTATCCTTTCTTCTTCAGGAGTTCGAGGGTAAGGAACTCGCCTTTGCTCTTGCTCATCTTGCCAGTCTCATCAAGCAGGAACTCCCCATGCAACCAGTACTTCACCCAAGGCTTCTTGCCTGTGGCAGCCTCGCTTTGGGCTATCTCATTGGTATGGTGAACCGGTATGGCATCAATACCACCGCAGTGGATATCAAACTGTTCGCCAAGGTAATGCATGCTCATCGCAGAGCACTCTATATGCCAACCGGGAAATCCCCTTCCCCAGGGAGAATCCCACATCATGGACTGCTCTCCGAACTTACTTTTGGTAAACCAAAGAACGAAGTCCTTGTTGTTTTTCTTATTGGTGTCCTGGAGCACATCATCACGCACAGCTGTGCGCAAACTCTCAAGGTCAAGCTTGGCAAGCTTGCCGTAATCATCAATGGAATCAATGCTGAAGTAGACGTTACCACCGCTTACATAGGTATGTCCGTTCTTCTCCAAGCTCTCGATAAGGGCGATCATCTGAGGGATGTGATCGGTTGCCTTACAGGTAATATCCGGGTGTATCATGCCTAACTGGTCAAAATCACTGAAAAAAGCCTTGGTATAGTATTCAGCTATATCCCAGACCGTCTTCTTGGTCTTCTGGGCCATCTTCTCCAACTTGTCCTCACCTTCATCACCGTCATCAGTGAGATGTCCGACATCTGTTATGTTCATAACATGTTTGACAGGATATCCTGCGAAAAGAAGGGTACGCTTCAGAAGATCTTCAAAAAGAAATGTCCTGAGATTGCCGATATGTGCATAGTTATAAACAGTTGGTCCACATGTATATAGCCCAACTTCTTTATCATCGATAGGCTCGAATTTTTCTACACTGCGACTCATGGTGTTGTAGAGGGAAACTGACATTGAGAGCTCCTTTAGGTTGCCCACCCCAGAAAAAGGGGGTAATATATCTCTATGTCTATCAATGTACGCAATAGCAATGAAAAAATCAACCTTGAAGAACTGCTGATAGCCAACCTTTCTCTATCCCATCACTCTTCGATCAATACGGGTGGAAAGGCCGATTTAGCAGCGTACCCTACTGATTTTGAAGAATTGAGGGCGTTGTTTGCCTATGCAAATACCCACGGTCTGCCTATAACAGTGCTTGGAGGCATGACCAATTCCCTAATCAGCGACCAAGGAATCGAAGGCCTTACCATCCTGACCACACACCTGACTCGCAGGCATGTGCAAGGTGAAATGTTCTGCGTACGAGGAGGCCTCGCCTTAGACCGAGCCATTGACTTTGCCTTGGAGGCAGGGCTTTCCGGACTAGAATTACTCGGAGGCCTTCCCGGCAGTGTAGGAGGGGCCATCTACGGCAACGCCGGGGCTAACGGAATGGCTATAGGGACCTTGCTCTACTATGTCGATTACATGACATTCGATGGTAAACTTCATAGGAAACAGACCCATTGTGATGAGTTCTCCTACCGTTGTTCCCCCTTTACGGGAAGAAAAGACATCATTATCTATGAAGCGGGCTTCAGGCTGAACCCTACGGTGCATACCTCTGAAGCTAAAAAACAAAAGGAAGCGGTCAAGCATAATCGCAAAGAAAAAGGCCACTACGACAACCCAAGCCTTGGAAGCATCTTCGCCAACCCTCTAGGCGAGTATGCAGGCAAGCTTCTCCAAGAGTGTAATCTCACAGGCAAGAGCATCGGTGGGGCGATGATTAGCAACAAGCATTGCAACGTCATCATCAACAGCCATGGCAATGCGACTTCAAGCGATGTCTATGCACTGCTTTGCCTCATGCAAGAAGAGGTTTTACAAAAAACCGGTTTTCATCTAGAACCTGAAATTCAGCTCATCGGTCGCTGGTAACCGAATATAATAAGGAGAAGGAAACGGCATTGGCCTTACTTTTCTTCAGCTTCCATGTACCGATCCCTTTGCCCAAGACAAACGAATCGGTAAGGGTTATCTCATACCCCTGCTCTGTATAGGATAGGGCGGCCTTGTATACGACAAGAGTCAGCTTATACTGCCCTGCATCCGTAATCAAAGGGTCACGATCTCCTACATACTCGGCTGATATCTGTCCGAAGGGAAAAGCGTAGGTCACTTGCATCACAACAGAACCCATCTCATCTCCCTTAGGCTTGAACTCATAGAGGTCAGAAAAGGATACGCTCAGATATCCTTT
>CAXYZP010000193.1:0-3845 GCA_964293175.1 uncultured Sphaerochaeta sp. | reverse complement strand
AGGGCTCACTATAAACTTCACTATAGATATTGGGTGTTGAATCAATTAGGGCTCGGGCAATCTCGGGATTTAGTGGACTCGAAGTATCGTTGCCATATTGTAGATACTTGCCCTCATCAAAAAAGAGGAATACCGACCCGACGCTACTGGTAAATCTGAAAAACCAAGAAACGTTTGATTGCAACCCCTGTGTAGCCTCAAATTGTATTTTGGGGTCTTGTGTAGTTGTAAAGATTCTTGCATTTTCCTGTAGGTTTAAATCATTGATCAAAGCCGAGGTGAAAAAGGAGTAGTTGGTTGCTTCTGTATTGAGGTTTTGTGCAAACAGCTGGGCAGCCTCATTGGATCTTTCCCTAGCAATTTTTATTGCTTCTTGTCGAAAGAGCAGAGAGGTGACAAGAATTACCACAAATACGGGTATGGCTACAACGAGGATAAAGGCATAGACGTGTTTTTTGCTAACGCTTGAATGGGTCATGGTGCTTTACTGTACTACTGGTCCGAGGTGGCGTCAACGAAACAAATCATATGGTGAAAAAGATAGGTACATATATTTTGACATAAAAAAGGCTGTTCCCTTGGATGGGTACAGCCTTTTTATGTGGTCATCAGCACCATATGCTTGAGCAGTGATCTTTGCTCTATCTCTTAAGGTCTAGAGAAACAAAGAATTACTCAATCAGGTTGCTACTACTCGTGGTTATGCTCGTGGCATACGCTGCCGGTGCTCTTCAGCTCGCCGTTAAGATAGGCCGTTACCATGTCCTTGGCTGCGCCCTGGGCACCTACGATGACTTCGATGTTGTGCTCGTTGAAGATTTCAACAGCCCCACCACCCATGCCACCGCTGATGATGACATTCACGCCCTTATCATTGAGGAAGTTAGGCAGAAATCCAGGCTTGTGCCCGGGGTTTCCTACAGAAGCTTCACTGAGAATCTTTCCCTTATCGGTTTCGAATATCTCAAAGGTCTCACAATGGCCAAAGTGGCCCGATACACTCTTGTTGTCGCTAGCTACCGCAATTTTCAACATAGGTTACTCCAAATTCTCTAATTTTTTTGCTACGTTCTCCAAATGGGGAACATCATATCTTTCGATAAGGCCTCTATCACAGGCCTCGCTTATTTTAGGGTCTATAGGCATTTTAGCCAATACCTCGAGGTGGTGCTTCTCGGCGATCGCATCGATATGGCTCTCTCCGAACACCTGGTATTTCTTGTTGTTGTCAGGACACAGGAAGTAGGAGAGGTTCTCCACCAATCCTATGATAGGGATGTTCATCAGCTCCGCCATGTTCACGGCCTTGGATACTATCATGGAGACCAGTTCCTGAGGCGAGGTCACCATAACTATGCCATCGACTGGAAGGGATTGGAAAACCGTCAGGGGGACGTCCCCTGTCCCTGGGGGCATGTCGATAAACAGGTAGTCCAATTCTCCCCAGATGACGTCTGTATAGAACATCTTCACCGTATTGGCGATAAGGGGGCCTCTCCAGAGTACTGCCTGACTTTCCTCTTCCAGCAGCATGTTGATGGACATTATTTTAATGCCACTTTCAGTGCTTTCGGGCATGATGGAGCCTTCTTCCCCTGTAGCTTTTTGGGTAAGGCCAAAAGCCTTGGGAATGGAAGGGCCGGTGATGTCTGCATCGAGGATGGCACACTTGTACCCCTTCTTCTGCATGGTTGTGGCAAGCATGGATGTCACCAATGACTTGCCGACCCCACCTTTTCCACTGACCACAGCTACGATGTGGCGTATGTTGCTCAGTTTGTGAACTTGGGCTCGAAAGTCAAACTCTTCTTCTTTTTCGTTATTCATAGGGCTGCCTCCAGCTCAAGGATGGTTCCACCTGAGAGATACTCCACTTTGTTTCCCATGAAGGTTCGCAAGACGTGGTAGTTCTCTTCCCCCGTACAGTGGCAGGTGTAGTAGGTTGCTCCGCTAGCAAGCAGTGCATCTGCTATCTGTCGCAACGTCTCTGTGCTTTCAGGTTTTCCTGTCCTGTGGTTATAGAGGTGGAAGCCTCCGATAACATGGGTAGGGTAGTGCCCGAAGAGAGTATGGAAACGATCGACAATGTTGACGATGCCCCTATGGGAGCATCCGCTTACCAGCAGACTTACCCCATCTTCCTCAATGACGAGATTCTGCTCATGAGTAAAATCATCCTGTTCATACCCGTTCTCAGTCTTTACGAGCAAGCTCTTGTTCCCGGTAGGGAAGAAGCGGTCACCCTTGACGTTGGAGAATAGGGAAATGCCCTCCCCTAGGGGAGTCTCCTTCCCTGTGAAGATGAGTCTGTTGTTGGTGAGGAGGCTTTCATCAATACCTATAAAGCCATATTCACCACCCTCGCGCTGGGAGTAGAAGGGACCAAAGGCCGCTTTTCTCAGATAGATGGGAGCTTTGCTATTCCTAGAAAGGAATGTTTTGATCCCTCCGCTATGGTCATAATGGCCATGAGAAAGGACAGCCAATTCGACCTTGTTCAGATCGACTCCAAGCTTTTCCGCATTGTTTGCAAATAGAGCTGTGGCACCAGTATCAAAGAGGATGGTCTTTTCTTTCGCCTCAATGAAGAGGGAAAGGCCATGTTCCGATGCAATCTCTTTTTTACAAGAGGTGTTCTCTACGAGGGTTGTAATCTTCATCTTCGTATTGTCTCCTTCAGCATCTGCACTGTCTTTGCATAGACCTCGCGCACTGCTGTTCCGCTGGGGCAGGCATAGTCAATGACGGTCTTACCCTCATTGACAGCTGTGACAGCCATCGGATCAAAGGGAATCTTTCCAACAAAGAAAATCCCTTCTTTCCAGCAAAAGGACTCGACTTTAGCTGCGAGCTCTTCGTTTGTATCACTCTTGTTGACACATACTGCAGTCTTAACACCCAACTTGGCGGCTGTCAGGATGATCCGCTTCATGTCACTGAATCCGGATATGGAGGGCTCGGCTACAATGAGGGCGAGATCTGCCCCGGTAAGGGAGGCAATGACAGGACACCCGATGCCCGGTGATCCATCGATGATGGCAAACTCCGTCTCCTGGGCAGCATCCTTGAGCTGATTCTTCACCTGGGTGACCAGAAGTCCTGTAGTGCCACTACCCATTGCTAGGGTAGCCGTGGAGAAGTGCGATCTATCGTTGCTGTAGAGCTTCAGCTCCCCAGCTTTGTCCTGCACCATGGTGATGGCTTTTTCAGGACAGAGAAATGCACAAAGCTTACACCCCTCACAAGCTATGGGGTCGACAATGTGTTGCCCGTCCTGTATCTCGATGGCATGGAAACGGCATACATCGGCACAAATACCACAGTTGGTGCAGAGGTCGGGGTCTATCACAGCCTTGTCTAGGCCGTGGTAGTCACTGATCTTTTCATGGGGAAACGGTTCCAGGACTAGGTGGAGGTTTGGTGCGTCGACATCACAGTCTGCAAATGCCTTGGCATCTGCAAGCTTGATAAAGGCACTGGCCAAGGTGGTTTTTCCTGTCCCACCCTTGCCGCTGAGAATTAGTAGTTGTTTCATGTGCGTACCGCCTCTAGAGCTTTCTCGAGGATAGAAGAGAACATTTCATGGTAGCTCTTGTCCTCTCTGGCTGCGATCTTTCCTATGGAGTTGAGACTTCCCAACTTCTTGTCAAAAGGAATCCTGCCAATGATAGGTATGTTGTTTTTGATACAAAACTCCTCAGAAGGATTTTTCCCTTCCAGCGTCTTGTTCAGGACCACAGCATATTTTTTCCCAAGCAGGCTTACCAGCTCGTGGACCATTGCAAGGTTATGTGCTCCGAAGGTGGTTGGTTCAGCTATAAGGATACAGAAATCAGCCATACGAA
>CAXYZP010000192.1:0-3884 GCA_964293175.1 uncultured Sphaerochaeta sp. | reverse complement strand
ATGGGAAGAGTTATTTTCAGCTCCTGCTGGATGGTACTTGCCCCATCGATCTTAGCAGCCTCATACAGAGAGGCCGGGATATTCATGGCGGATGCGAGTAGCACGATCATGAAATATCCGATGTAGATAACTGTCTGGAAGATCACCGCAAACAAGGCAGTGTCAGGATTTCCCAGCCAGTTTTTGCTTTCCATACCAAAGAGTTTGCCTAAAATGGCGTTGAGGGGGCCGTTTACATTGTAGATGGCGACCCATACCATAGCTAAAGCTACGGTTGAGATAACATTGGGAAGGTAATAGACAGTACGGAGAAACTTCCAGCCTTTGGGTTTTCGCACAAGGATCATCGCAACAAGGCAGGCAAGAGGAACCTGAATAAATCCCTGGCAAAGGGCCCAGATGATGTTGTTTCCCAAAGCCTTTCGGAACGTGGAATCCAATATGAGTTTCTTATAGTTGGCAAGGCCATTGAACTTCATTCCCCCAATGCCTCTCCAACTGGTGAAGCTGGTATAGACGGTGAAGACGAAGGGATAGATAAAAAAGAAAAAGAAAAATATCGAGACAGGTAAAAGAAACAATATCCTTCCTGCCCAAACGCTCTTTTTCTGTAAAGGTAATGCCTGCATAGAGGACTGCTGGTACTAGAGATAGAAGAATTAGAGGGTCACCACAGTCTGTGGTGACCCATAGCAATACTCAGTTTACCGCTCAATCTTGCGGTCAACAAGGGCACAGAACTCTTCAGCAGTGATTCTGCCGAGGGCAAGGGCACCGAGCTGTTGGCCAAACTCCAAAGTGACTTCAGCACCAAGGGCGGCTTCAAGGTCGAAAGCGGTAGACTTTGCAGCATTTGCAACTTCATAGAACTGCTTCTGCAAACCGGTAGTTGGCAGGTAGTCAGTCTTGATTGCAAACATAGATCCTGAGCTCTCTGCGATGCGTGCAATATTCTTTGCACTGGTCAGGAACTTGAGGAATTCAACGGTAGCTGCTTCTCGTGCACTATCTTTGCTGGTAGCAGCACAGATATTTGCCTGAAGGCGGCTGATTGCGAAATCGGTAGTCGAACCTGCAGGAGGAAGACCGGCGATCTTGATCGAACTGAAGAAAGGTGTGGCTGCAAGGTCTGCTCTTCCGGCATACCATGGGCCATTGGAGAATACAGCGGTTCTACCTGCAAGGAAGTGTCCACCACTACCACCAGCGCCTAGACCAACAGCGTCGCTGGTGGAGTAGTCGGTGATAAATCTCTTCAGAAGCTTGGCAGCCTCTACAAAAGCAGGATCGGTAAAACTCTTGTCCCAGACATCAGTACCACCAAGGGAGACGGCAAGGTGAGAGAACCAGATCATGGAGGTCCATGCATTGGTGTCACCGGTCATCTGGCTGGAGGGGGCGATACCTGCGGCCTTGAGCTTGTCAAAGGCAGCGATAAGCTCGTTCATAGTCTTAGGCAAAGTCTGAACACCGGCAGACTTGAAGGCATCCATGTTGTACCAGAGAGGAAGAATGGCAGTCTCCATAGGAAGGGACTTTAGTTCCCCACCAATTGTTGACTGGACCAAAGATCCTGCATCAAAGGTGGATTTCCACTGGGAATCCATAACCTTAGCAAAATCCAACAGCAGTTTTGACTGGTAGAAAGCTTCGGTTGTAGGGTTGAGCTTGATAGTAAAGATATCAGCTGGAGCCTGGTTGGCTGCAAGGGAAGTACGTACCTTCTGCTCATAAGCGTTGTAGTCGGGCTGTGGCTCGATGACAACCTTGATCTTTCCTGCATTGGCAGCATTAAACTCTGCGACGATTGCCTCAACGGCGGGAGCCTTACTGTCATTTCCTACCCAGATGCTTGCCCATCGAAGCTCAATCTCTTTCTGAGGTCCTGTTTCAGCTTGAGACTGTGCAAACAGCGAGAAGGTCAGCGACAGCATCACCAGTAACACAACAAGTGTCTTAGATGTCTTTTTCATACAATTCTCCTTTTTTTATAGTAATTTCTTTACGAAAACACTAGTACCGATATAAGAGCGAACCTTACTGGATGACCGTCCACCCCTTCAAGCGGGCTACAATCTCCAAGGCTCTGATGTAGGTGCCATATACCACAGACGAGTGGTGCGCCAGGCCATTGTCCACCACCAAATCCAGCACTTCCTTGACCGGGCGGTCAAAGACAGCCTTCATATAGGTTCCCTTCAACAGCTTCTCCATCGGAATAGCCTTGGCTTTCTGTAGGAACATGCGGTAACCGCCTCTGGCAGAGTCGATGCGCAAGACTGACAAAGGTCCGTTCTTCAGCACAAAGTCAGCCGTAACCCCCTTGCCTCCTGCAAAGTAGGTATCCAGAGATCGATTGCAAACACCATCCCAAAGGTTGCAAGGGGCTACACCACAGTGCCAGAACAGGGCAAAGTCCTGTTCGAAGTCTACCTGGGAGAAGTCAAAGAGGAAGGGGGTTTCTGCTCCAAGGGCCGCATGGGCTATCATGGAGAGTGCCCCATCGATATCCCCTTCACAGGCGAGGATCATACCTTCAGACTGCAACAAGCTCATGGCGGCACAGGGAGAGACGCCAAAGTCCCTGGCAAACTCTGGCCAACACCTGATGGCTAGGGCTGAGAGCTTGTAATGGCTGTAGAAGGCGGTGAGTTTTGCTGAGAGTTCGGATACTTTTTGGATCTGGAAGTCAGAGAGGGTTGCGACATCAAAGGTTTTCTTGACCTGAGCCATCCGGGAGGCCACCTCTTCATCGGTGACAGGCCAGGCATGCAGTTCGCTCAACTCATAGTGGTCAACCAGGGCTCCGGTCTGCCCGAATAAGAGGTTGTCCTGTACTCCCACATTGAAAAAACCATCGGCACGATAGCCTACGATGCCGATCTTGGCACTTTTCATTGCTTTGATGACCCGTATGGCATCGACCCAGTCCTCATCAATATGATCTTGTACGATGACTGTGTAATTGTCCACACCACTCTTATAGAGGTTTGATGCATTGAGGTTTACCCCACATACCGAGTTGAGCCGAATCTTACCCCCGTTGTAGGGAAGTTCTGGCAGGCCCCAAAGAAGGATAGGTGCCTTTACTGCATTCTGCAGTTGCAGGACCAGGTGTCCGAGGTGGAATGTTCCTGATATGCAGACAACTCCATCGACGTTGGCACGGGCCAGACGATCAGCGGCTGCGAGGCCGTCCTCCTGGCTTATGACCAGCTCTTCAACAATTTCCCAGCTTACATTTTCTAAACGTGCAAGATTTTCACGGATCTTGGCATACAAATCTGTAGCCGCCATATAGTCATAAGTAGTCCTGGCAAGGCAGACGACTCCTAGGGTAATAGATTTTTTCACGATACGCTCCTCTTATCTTTGGAAAGGTAGAGACCAATCTCAAGTAGGATTATTTACTTTCCATAAGTAAGTAAATACCAGATTAGGCGTTTCGTCAATGAAAAAAGATAAAAACTTAGAGGAAGCTCACTGGAAATACTCTTTCAGCACCAGATCCGATGCACCTTTTTGTGTAATCAGAGGGTCATAATCAGTTGCAAAAATAAGGGGAGGATCACTCTCAAACGCATCTGGTTCGACGATCTGACGCTTTACCTCAGAGGCAAGAGCCTCTGCAACCAAGGACGAACAACAGACAAAAAGGAAGGATTGGGGGGCCAGCAGTCGTTTTATGATCCTCATGGCAATGACAAGGTACCCGGCCGCCCTTTCGATAGTCCGTAACGCATAGGGGTCCTTTTCCTTCAGTTTTGCATCGAGTCCTTCAAACAGGGCAAGGCGCAAATCGACCGAGTTGGGATCCAAATCCTGCAAAAAGGCCTGCAAACACCCTCGTGTCCCACAACTGCACCGAGGTCCGTCGAAGTTGA
>CAXYZP010000191.1:0-3919 GCA_964293175.1 uncultured Sphaerochaeta sp. | reverse complement strand
CAGCATAAAAATAGACATTCTGACAAAAAGGGCGGCATCCTTGTGCCCTTTCACTTCTCCTACGATGTCGGTGACCAAGAAAAGAACCGGCATGAAAAAGATGCCTACAGATACCCTCACTCCAAAGAGCGTTATGATCTTTGACCCTATGGTGTTTACCAAAACCATGCTGGTAATATACAGCGCAAACAAGAACATCTCTTTCCTGTCAAGATTAGCAGTTTCTGTCATTGTCACCTCATTGAAGCGGAGTTTACCAGAAAGGGGGGAGGCCGGTCAAACGTTGGGAAAAAAATAGCATAAATCGGTACGTTTACGTACAGAACAAAGGATAAATCTGTTGCTAATTGTTGCATGTATGCTAAGATGAATAAGAAAATTTACCAAGGAAGGAACCCTACATGGATAGTAAACTGATAGTCATCGCCATAGGCGGCAACTCACTTATCGAAGATACAAAAAACGTAACAATAGCTGCCCAGTATGAGGCTGCCCGCAAGACCGCGGCTCATATTGTAAAGCTTGTTGAGGCAGGACACAGGGTGGTCATAGCCCATGGCAACGGACCTCAGGTTGGATTCGTTCTGCTTCGAGCAGAATTTTCTCGTTCCATTCTTCACTCGGTTCCTCTCGATATCTGTGTTGCAGATACCCAAGGTGCCATAGGCTACCAGTTGCAGATGGCCTTGAACAATGAGTTCAATAAAGTGGGACTGCGACCAAACGTAGCCACCGTGGTTACTCAGGTAGAGGTTTCCGACAGTGATCCTTCCTTCCAGAACCCTTCCAAACCAATCGGTTCTTTCATGACAGCAGAAGATGCAAAGAGTCGTGAGGAACATGATGGGTGGGTATGTGTCGAGGATGCAGGACGTGGGTATCGCCGTGTCGTGGCTAGCCCCACGCCCCAGAGCATTGTCGAGAACGAGACTATCAAGAGTTTGTTGAAGGATAAAGTCATAGTTATCGCAGCCGGTGGTGGTGGTATCCCTGTAGTTCGTGATGCAGAGGGCACCCTAAGCGGCAGGGAAGCTGTCATCGACAAGGACCTCGCGGCTGCTCTTATGGCCAAGGAGTTGAACGCAGACCTTTTTGTAATCTCTACAGCAGTTGAGAAGGTCTGTCTGAACTATGGCAAGCCCAACCAACAGACCCTCGATACCATCACAGTCGAGGAAGCGGAGAAGTACATGGCAGAGGGACATTTCGCCCCTGGAAGCATGCTTCCCAAGATGCAGGCCATCGTTGATTTTGTGAAGAGCACGGGCAATACCGGTCTCGTCACCGACCCCGCCCATGTCTTTGGTGCTTTGTATGAAGGAAAAGGAACTAAGATTGTCCTCAAGAAATAAAGGCAAACCCATGTTCGCAAACCGCCGCAGTGCTGTTATCAGCACGGCGGTTGTGTTGTTCCTGCTCATGTTTGCTGGTTTTGCCATTGATCAGAACAATGTCTCTCGGTTGAAGAAATATCACAAGGACGCAGTTACCTATTTGGATAAAGGCCTTGATGCGATGGATGATCGCTTCATGTACGCAAACACCCTTATCAACCTTCTGGAAGACAGAAGTTTGGCAGAGCCTTTCAAGCCCCTGCTGGACTCGTATGCAAGAGAGAAGTCTCCCTCTTTGTTGAGTGAACTCTATGTTAATCTTGATAAGGAACTCGCCCAGCTTCAGAAAAAGGTCTTTACCCACGAGCAGTACCCGCTGTATGCGGCCTATTTTGAGAAGATCTATGCATCTGAGCAGGAGATGGTCCTGCAACTGGACAAGTACAATGACAAGGCTCATTTCTTTAACGTGCAGATAGGGGGCTTTCTCGCGACCATTGCTGCTAAGCGCATGGAAATGCAGGCTCTAGAGCTTTTTTCTGTTGCTCCCGCCATAAAAGGCCGCCCCTGACAGGGCTAGTGGTACTACAAATAGGATAATCTTCAGATTGTCCTGTACCAACAGGTTTGGTACCAGGCCTTTTGCCACTATCAGAGCTATTCCCACTACAAACATCATCAAAAAGGTTCTTTGTGCAAGAACTCCCGTTCTCGCTTCTTTTTTTGTGCATGCTGAGGCAAAGGCCGAGCCCATTCCAATAAAGAGCAGTGGATTGACCAGAACGATATTCTCGTTGAACCAGGTCATATCCATATCGGAAAAAGCCATCATGAACACTAGGATGCTTCCCAGGACCCCAAGGGCAAGAAGAATCAGTGCATAGAAGAGGGATGTTGTCCTCTTGAATCTTTTACCCAGTATGAACAACGTTATCGCAAGGGCAATGCCTGTAAGGGCATAAGCCCAGTCGTGGTTCACATTCTTTGTATGGGCTGTGAAACGTACGGGGCTGTTGCTGGTATCCTGAAGTACCTCATGGTTTTTTACGATGCTGGGTGAGAAATCCAACACAGCCTGGTACAGGCTTTCTGGAAGAAACATCTCTTCATAGCGATTAAGCGGTTTGTCTATGGTTTTTCCCTGAAGGAAATCAAGGACCCAGAAGATAAGCGGTGAATGGCTCAACGATCGTTGTACGAATTGGCGGTAACTTGATGAGGTGTCTTGTGCTTCTGCCCACAGGCGGAACTGTCCATCGTAGGCGGCATTGAGGATGTCACGGATTCTGGTTGCACAGTTGTCGTAGTAGAAGTGATAGAGGTAGGTGCTGTTCTCCTCTTTTGCATTGTTTTGCAAGAATCGTATGGCAGCAAGCTTTGCCTCGGGGGTGAGGTCCAGTTCGATGAGCTTTACATCGCGCTTCTCGTTTAGGGCTTCCTCTATCCTCCACTCAGCCCCACTCTCCCAGACTGAGTAGTACATGCGACCTCGGGCAAAGTTCAGGTAGAAGTTCTTCTGGTCGGGGTCGAATACGCCGTAGTCGTACATGACCTGTCCCCCCGAGGGCTGGCTTATGATGAGGGCGCTATGCCCAAACCAGGAGTAGAGGGGGTCGCCGCTTCCTACGGTCAGCAGCGAGAGCTTTGCGTTATTGACCCATTCGAGTTGGTTGGGAGCAAGCTCTTGGGTGAAGTCGACTTTTGCAAGTTCCTGTTCACTGTCAAACGGTTGTTCCTGTACCCGCCTTTCACCCATACTGAAGGAGAGTAGGGCTGAAAGGCTCATGGTGAGTATAAGTAGGGAAAGCACTAGACGTTTCATGGCGGAAATCATATCACAGGAAAGACGATCTTCCAACCAGTTGATTTTTTACCCCCACTGTTCTACTCTTGATTTGGAGGGTTCATGGAACGAAACGTATCGTCTTTGGCAATTGTACTGCATAGCATACGGTACGGGCAGATGAACCGCAGGCTCAAGCTGTTGACCCTCGATTTCGGCCTCATTGATGTGGTCAGTTATGGGGCAAGAAAGTCCCTGAAGGCTGTGAAGGGGGATATTTTCTCCGATGGACAGTTCTTCTTGTACTATAATCCTGTTAAACGTGACTATACCCTTAAGGATGTCCAGCTTGTTGCAACGCATGATGAGATTCGCACCGATTTGGGTGCAAATTATGCAGCCTTGTTTTTTTGTGAACTGGTTATCAATACCAATGGGGGGGACAGTGCCTCCCAGTATGCCCTGTTGAGCAAGGCCCTTGATATGCTCTGCTCTCACCAGGACCTTATAGCCCGGATTCTTATCCAGTTTGTTTTGAGACTTTTGGATATTTGTGGCTTGCAGGCCGACTTCTCCCGTTGCCCTATCTGTGAAAGGCCCTATGCTTCAGAAGAGATTATCCAGTTCAATTCGCAGATGGGGAGCCCCTGTTGCGAGGGGTGTGCCACCTTGGACACCGCCATGATCCTGGGCCCGGGTGCCAGAAGGTATCTGACCCTCACCAAGGGGATGGACTTTCACTTAGCTGTGGCTGTAGAGCTCAGCGACCGTGCAACGCTTCGCATAAAGGCGTATATGCTAC
>CAXYZP010000190.1:0-3926 GCA_964293175.1 uncultured Sphaerochaeta sp. | reverse complement strand
TGGGCATCAGTCGCAGGACTCTCATCAACAAGATAGCGGAAAACAATCTCGATCTGTAATCCATACCAAGTAGGAGTATTTTATTATGGCTACCATTCCCCGTTGGGACCTGTCTCCCATCTACCCAGACCTGGACAGTGAACAGTTCAAGGGCGATCTCACAAAGGTCGTCTCCCTTTCCAATCATCTTGAGAAAGAGCTTCTCGCTCCCTCTTGCAATATAGTAGAGGCTGTACATGCATATGAGCACATCCTTGACTACTTGGAAAATCTCAGTGCATACAGCTCTTGTTTACTTACTACTGAGACAGGCAACCCAGCCTTTCTCAAGGCTGTAAACCAGGTGGAAGAAGAGGCTCTGGTTGTACAACGCCTTGAGGTGTTGTTTCTCAACTTTCTCAAAGAGCATGAATCTGAGGTGCTCTCCTTGATACAGGAAGGGAAGCCTCTCGCCCCTTACCACTATGTCCTTAACGAACTGCTTGAAGAGCAGGAACACCTTATGGAACCTGAAATGGAAAACCTGGCCTCAGATCTTGCGCGTTCAGGCACTGATGCCTTTTCACGTCTGCAGGAAGCTATAAGTTCAAGTGCCACCTTTGAGGGAGGGCAAGAGGGTAAGACTGTCGTAGAGTTGCGTAATGAAGCCTTCCATCAGGATAGGGCAGTGCGTAAAGCGGCCTTCGAACAGGAACATGCAATATGGAAGACCCATGAGGTCGCCTTTGCCGCATCACTGAACGGGGTGAAGGGAACCACCATCACCTTGGACAGGGCGCGTGGCTATGACAGCCCCTTGTCCCGTGCCTTGAAGCAGTCAAGGATTGAGCCTGAAGTGCTCACAGCTCTCATCACCACACTCGAGAAGAACCTGCCGATGTTCAGAGGATATCTGAAGACGAAGGCAAAGGCTCTCAAGCTTGAGAGCTGTGCATTCTATGACCTCTTTGCACCTGTAGGGACAGGAGCAAAATCCTACACATTCGAAGAGGCTCGTGCTTTCATCATCAAGCAGTTCTCTCTCTTTAGCGAGGATATGGGCGCTTTTGCCGAGAAGGCCTTCACTAACAACTGGATCGACGCAGAACCTAGGAAAGGGAAGGTAGGAGGAGCCTACGACACCTCCTTCCCCCTTGCCCAGCAGAGTAGGATACTCTCCAATTTTGATGGTTCCTTCAATGCCCTTTCGACTTTGGCCCATGAGCTTGGGCATGCCTACCATGACAGTGTTGTCCTCGCTCAGAGCAATCTGTTGCGAAGCTATCCGATGACCTTGGCAGAGACTGCCTCCATCTTTAGTGAGTACGTGGTGTTCCAAGGTGCCATCAGCGGGTGTGAAGCTGACGAGCGCCTCTCCCTTATAGAGCATTTCCTCCAAGATACCACCCAGGTATGTGTGGATATCTTGAGCCGGTTCTATTTTGAAAGCGCTTTGTTTGAGAAACGAGCAGAAGGGGAGCTTGTCGCTGATGAGCTCTCGGCCCTGATGGTTGATGCTCAAAAGCGAAGCTATGGTGATGGGCTGTCTGTCTATCATCCGTACATGTGGGCGGTGAAGGGACACTACTACAGCAGTGATCTCTCCTTCTACAACTATCCGTACGCTTTTGGTCAGCTGTTTGCCCTTGGCCTGTATGCACAAAAGGAGAAAGATGGCCCCGGCTTTGCTGCTAAGTACCGCTCCCTTTTGGAAAAGACAGGAAGCGCCTCAGCACAAGAAGTAGCCCTCGTCCTCGACTGTGATATAACAACCGAAAAGTTCTGGCAGGAAGGGATGGACATCATCGCCTCCTATGCCCAAGAGTTTGCCCATGCAAGTGACTATTGAGAAACTCGTCCAAGGGGGCAATGGATTTGCCCGCTTGGACTCTAATAAAAGCATATTCGTCGAAGGGGCCCTTCCTCATGAAGTGGTTGAAATCATCATTGACGAAGAGAAGAAAGGGTATGCCAAGGGCCATGTGAAAAATGTCCTAGAAGCCTCTGCCGATCGTACTGTTCCCCCCTGTCCTTACTGGGGGGTGTGTGGCGGGTGTGACCTGCAGCATCTCTCTAGTGAGAAGCAACCGGAGGCCAAGCAGAAGATGGTCTTGGAAAACCTGGAGCGGATAGGCTCGATACCGGCATCTTCCTTTGTATTGGAAGAGACAGCCTCTGCCAAACCATGGGCTTATCGCAGCCGTGTGCGTTTCCATGTGGATATGGCAACACGCGAGATAGGCTTTCTTGCCAAGAGGAGCAACTCTCTTGTTCCCATCAAAACCTGTCCCATTCTGGTGGACGACCTCAATGTGGAGTTGGCAAGGAAGGATAGGATCCTTTCCGCTGCAAGGGATGTGATGTTCTCCTCAAAAGTCCGTACCAAGCGGTATATTGAGGTCAATGCCTTTGCAGGGGACAAAAAGGTTTCTTTTGGAGATGAGGTGGTCCTCACCACCGTCGGTGGTCACCCTTTTTTTGTGACCGCAAATGTATTTTTCCAAAGCAACCTACTATTGCTTCCCGCGCTTGTGCAGTATGTCGCGGACCATGTAGAGGGCAATCTTGTCATGGACCTCTATAGCGGAGTAGGGACCTTCAGCAGCTTCTTGGCCAAACAAGACCGCTCTCTCATCGCTGTTGAACGGCAGAAGGAGTGCCTTGCACTTGCAAAGCGCAATGTTCCAGGGCTTGTCGTGTATAGCGACAAGGTGGAGCTTTGGGCCAAGAAGCAGACACAACAAGTCGATACGGTTGTCGTCGATCCTCCCAGAACTGGCTTGGAAGAGGGCCTTCCCGCTCTTATAGCTTCTTGGCGAGCCAAAAGGATTATCTATGTCTCGTGTGACAGCGTGACCCTAGGGCGAGACTTGCAACGGTTCACCCAGCAGGGTTACACTGTAGCTAAGGTAAAGGTCTTTGATCTTTATCCACAGACTTTCCACCAGGAAGTGGTGGTAATTCTGGACAGAGAGGAGCATACCCTATGAAAGACGGTTTTCTAGCCTGTGGAACCCTAACTCCCACGATCATGGTGGCAGACACTGCCTTCAATGCAGCCTCGATAAAAAAAGCAATGGACAAGGGCTATGCAGAAAAGCTTGCATTGCTGGTCCTTCCCGAACTGGTGGTCACCGGTTATACGTGTGCTGACTTGTTTTTGCAAAGGACCCTGCAGGAAGGGACGAAAGCCGCTGTTGAGCAGATCATCTCCCATAGCAAGGGCCACGATATGGTGGTGGTGGTTGGAGCCCCCCTTGTCTTTTTTGGAAACCTCTATAACTGTGCTGTTGTGATACAGGATGCAAAGGTGCTTGGGGTCGTTCCCAAGCGACATGTGCCCAACTACCAGGAGTTCTCTGAAAAGCGTTGGTTTTGCCTCCCTCCTCTAGATATCAGAGAGGTTAGCCTCGCAGGACAGAAGACACTTTTTGGCACCAAGTTATTATTTTCTTGTGCAAATATCCCTGAGTTTGTCCTTGGGGTTGAGATCTGTGAAGACCTCTGGGTCCCTGAAAGTCCTTCGACCGATATGGCCCTTGCTGGGGCTACAGTCATAGCAAACTGTTCTGCCAGCAATGAGCTGGTAGGGAAGGATACATTTCGCAGTTCCTTGATTTCGATTCACAGTGCCAAGCTGGTATGTGCCTATCTGTATTGCAATGCGGGAAGCGGAGAATCCACTACCGACTTGGTATTCTGTGGTCATAACCTTATCTACGAGAATGGGAAAAAGTTGGGCGAACAGTTTCTCGCTGAGGATGAGCTGCTCCGTACTGAGCTTGATATCCAGCGCCTTGCAGATGAAAGGCTGCGCATGCACACCTTCGGAAATAGTAGACATTCCTACACCACAGTGGAGTTCTCCGTACAGAAACTGCAAGATAAAAAACTGACCCGATTCATAGACAAGGCTCCGTTTGTACCACACGACCCTGAGCTGAGGG
>CAXYZP010000189.1:0-3928 GCA_964293175.1 uncultured Sphaerochaeta sp. | reverse complement strand
TTCTCTGTCATCCGGTACGAGGGTGGACTGTGAGTCTCGGAAGGTATAGAGCTTCCCTTGCAAGGTATAGGTAAGACCAAATAGAGGAATAGATGCATTGGTCGAACTGGTGATCTGGAACTGTCGGGTCAGGTAGGTTGTCTTGGTCCTGTCCTCACTGGTGATGAACGGCGAGCTTATTTTCTGGTTGAAGGTAAAATAGGTGGGGTGAAACACCATATCCAATGAGAGTGTCGGAGTGGTTGAGGTATAGATATTCTTGTTCTGTTCCCAAGAGGCGTTCGCATCACCAAGGTTAGCTGCTGAGTAGACCAACTTCTCATCCACTGAGTAACCAAGGGTAATGGACTGTTTCAAGCCTGTAGGAACAGTCTTGGTCCTAACCGTTAGTTTAGGGATGTAGGGTTTTTCCAGGGTGTCATCAAGGCTAAAGCTCCCGCTGGAGCCCTGGTTGCCTGTATCTGGTACGCTTTGCTTCGGTTGTCCGTCCTTCTTTTGCCCAAGGGGGCGAGACCAGGAGATCAAATCTCCGCTGATAGTTGCCTGCAGTTCAGGCATGGTAAGCTTTTGCACCCTGTAGCTGTAGAGTGAGGGGATATTGGTATCCGGTCCCCATTGCCAGTCTATGGAGGCATTGAGCGTGCTTATCTTGGCTACCTTGATAAAGGAGCCAAAGGCTTGTGTTGGAAAGTTGAAGCTGCCGTTCGCTTTCCAAGTATAGCTTCCCACCTCACTGGTAAAGTCTGAGGGAAACTCCTGGCGCTTGCCAAATAGGGAGTCAAAGGAGAAGGCGGTAAGCCTGTTCCCATAGACAAGCCGCACCCTTGGGTCAGAAAAGAAAGGCATGGTTATGCTCAGGTCAGCCCAAGAGGTGTCAAGGACAACCGTATTGTTTCCATACATCCTCACCTTGGGAAAATCCCCGTAGAGTAACCGGGTATCCGTCCCGTTTGGATGAGCTGCCAAGCGCATGTCACTGTCGAAAACCAGCTTCTTTTCCAAGAAGCTATGGTGAGCCTCCATGCCTATGCTGATGCCGCTTTCCTGATAGGAATCGGCCATTAGGACCAGGTAGGAGCCGCTGTCGGTCGTCCACTTCTCAAAGGGGGTCATCTCACCCTCTCTAGCACGATATATCGCACCGGAGGGGACGAAGGAGGCATCTGGTTCACCTGATAGCAGGCTGGTGAAGCTACTGCTCTCCGCCTTCTTGAAGTCGGGATAGGTGCCGTACATCTCAAAGGTAGTGTTCAGGAACATACCACGGTCGCTGGAAAACCCTATGGCGGGATTTCCCACCATCCTGACACCGGGGATAAAGAAGGCAGGTACCCAGAAGACCGGGACCCTGCCGATCGATAGATATGCATTCCGTATCAGAAGATCCCCACCGCTGAGAAATCCAAGGCTTTCTGCTGTGATGGATGAGTAGGCGTGCTTTTCGTTGGTGGTGATGAATCCCTTATCAAAGAATATGCCGTCCCCGGATCCGTTATAGGAGATGAGGTCGCCTGTTGTGAAAAAACGGACATCCTCGTCTTCGCTATTCTTCCTTTCTGTTGTTGTCGTACCACCTGTGACCAACAGGGCCTTGCTTGTCCAGTTGAGCGTCACAATATCACCTGTAATTGTCTGCACTGACTCCTCTGTCCCGCCCTCATCATAGAAAACGTCTCCAAAGGCGATAAGCAGGGTATTTTCCAGATCAACTACCATTCTATCTGCAGAGAGCTGCTTTATCTGCTTTTCATCTTTCAAGGAGAACTCAACTACAGCATTGCCTTGGAGAACGACCAAAGAGGAGAGACTGCGATCGTTAGAGACAGAGTCTGCAGTCAGTATTTTCAGGGTGTAGGTTTGTTTGGAAGAGGTTCCATCTTCCAAGGAGAGGTTCTTGATCCCATGATATGCATAGAGAGAGGAGCGCATCTCCTCTGCTGTTCCACTGGGTAAATTACGCAGTTTCGTCATAGACGTTAGCTCACCCTCTGTTGCCTGTTCTATGGAAAGAGCCAAAAGAAGAGGATCGTCGACAGAGAGTGAGAATACAGAAAAGGTACACACCAAAAACAAGAGTGCAAAAACAATCAGCTTTCTAAGTAGTAACCTTTCAATCTGTTTCATGGAGCATCTGAGCAAGATAATACCCCGTGAAAGAGTCTTTGCATAGGGAAACTTGTTCAGGAGTTCCAGTTGTCACTACCAAACCGCCACCATCGCCACCATCAGGACCAAGATCGATAAGATGGTCAGCCTGTTTTATGACATCGAGGTTATGTTCGATGAGTACCACTGTATTGCCTCCGTCAACAAGACGGTTGATCACTTCCATCAGTTTCTTCACATCGGCAAAATGCAGTCCTGTGGTTGGTTCATCGAGGACATACAGGGTTTTCCCCGTGCCGTATTTGGAAAGTTCCAAACTGAGCTTTATCCGCTGCGCCTCTCCCCCGCAGAGGGTGTCCGCCCCCTGACCAAGCTTGATATACCCCAATCCTACAGATATGAGGGTATCGAGCTTGCGCTTGATACGGGGTATGGCGCTGAAGAATTCTGCAGCCTCATCCATGGTCATGGCAAGGACATCGGCAATGTTCTTGCCTTTGTACCGTACCGAGAGAGTCTCTTTGTTGAACCGCTTGCCATGACAGACATCACAAGTAACATAGACATCTGGCAAGAAGTTCATCTCTATCTTCAGAGTGCCATCCCCTTTACAGTTCTCACACCGCCCCCCTGCCACGTTGAAGGAGAAGCGTCCACTCTTGTACCCACGTGCCTTACTTTCAGGAAGGGAGGCATAGAGATCCCTGATGGGAGTGAACACCCCTACATAGGTTGCAGGGTTACTGCGGGGAGTACGGCCGATAGGGCTTTGGTCGATGTTGATGACCTTATCAAGATGCTCAACACCCGTAAGGGTTGAATATCCGTCAAAGTTAGGGTTTTTCTGTGCAAGCTGACGCTTTACCGCAGGAAGAAGCACCTCATTGAGCAAGGAACTCTTGCCCGATCCGGAAACACCGGTGAGTACGACCATCTTACCCAAAGGAATATCTACATTAATGCTCTTGAGATTATTCTTGTTCGCACCTTGTATGACAATCTTTTTCCCATTGCCCTTTCGTCTTTTTTCCGGGATGGGTATGGTTAGTTTACGACTCAGAAACTGACCGGTGATGCTTGCAGGATTCGCTTCAATCTCTGAAGGAGTGCCTTGGGCCGTTATATAGCCACCATGCACGCCGGCTCCCGGTCCCAGATCAACGACATAGTCAGCTTCGCGTATGGTAGCCTCGTCGTGTTCGACAACCAAGACGGTATTGCCCAGATCTCTCAAGTTCTTAAGCGTATCGATAAGCTTTTGGTTATCCCTCTGGTGCAACCCTATGGAGGGTTCGTCAAGCACATACAGCACCCCACTGAGAGCCGAACCTATCTGGGTGGCCAGACGGATACGTTGGGCCTCCCCTCCACTGAGGGTGGCACTGCTGCGGTCAATGGTGAGGTAGGTCAGCCCCACGTCACTGAGGAAACGAAGGCGGGACCTGATCTCCTTGAGCACTTGGGCCGAGATGATCTTCTGATTCTCGGTAAGGGAAAACTCCTTGAACAGTTCCAGGGAGTGCTTCACCGAAAGCCGGGTAGCCTGCATGATATTCATATCCTTGATAGTCACAGCCAAAGCTTCAGGGCGAAGCCTGTCCCCATGGCAGGAGTCACAGACATGGGAGTGTTGGAAGGAGTTCATCCACATGCGTATCTGCATGCTGGGTGTCTCATAGTAGCGGCGCTGCAAATCAGGGATGACCCCAGGAAAGGGCTTGTTGACCCGATAGAGTTCCTTACGTTTCTCCTTGGTGTACTCCATGGTAATATTTTCTTTGGCCCCATAGAGGATGGCATCAATGATTCCAGGGGAGAGTTT
>CAXYZP010000188.1:0-3930 GCA_964293175.1 uncultured Sphaerochaeta sp. | reverse complement strand
CATGCAACGCTTGGAGACAGAGCTCTCAGCTAGTGTTTCTTCTTTAAACAATCCTTTCTCTACCATATTCATAGGCGGAGGCAATCCGGGATGCCTCACCTATGCTCAGTTACGAAGCATGCTGGTCTTAGCACAAAGCAAGGGTAAAACAAGCGAATGCACCATTGAAATGAACCCAGAGACCTTTGATAGGGCTCTATTTCCTCTGTTTGATGACAAATTGGTCACCAGGGTAAGCATGGGCATCCAGAGTATGGATGATGGGGTGCTCTCCACCTTAGGTAGAAATGCCCGCCGAGAAGACAACCTACGTGCCATAGCCCTTGCGAAAGAGGCACAACAAACGTACGGCATAGAGATATCCTTTGACCTTATGCTCTGTCTGCCCGGACAGAGCATGGCCATGGCTATTGCTGACATCGATGAAATAATGACTCTGGCTTCACCATCGCATATCAGCCTGTACTGCCTGACGGTGGAAGAGGGTACAGAACTCTCCGAGAAAGTTTCATCCGGCTTACTCCCTGTTTTGGATGAGGACGGCCAGGAAGCCTTTCTTTGGGGGGTGTGGAATCATCTGAAGAGGTTGGGCTTCCGTCACTATGAGGTTTCCAACTTTTGCCGAGATGACAAGGTATGCAGACACAACCTGACCTATTGGAATCTAGACAGCTATCTGGGCTTGGGTTGCAGTGCTGTATCGGCTTTGCGTACAGGGCCTGTACTGCGGCACTTTAGCCAGAATCAAGCTCTTTTTGCGTATGCTCATGGAGTTCCGTTTTCCGCTTACTGTGAAGAGACCCTCACCGTTTCCGAACACCTGGAAGAGTTCATCATGATGGCCTTGCGCACCGATTTCGGTATCGACAAAGCATTATTCCAAAAGCGATTTTCCAGAACTTTTGACATGACATTTGCATCAGTTATAAAATCTTTGGATGCAAGTTGGTTTGTTCTTACCGAACAAAGTTTTTCACTGACTGCAATTGGCTTTATGGTCCTCGATGAAGTTGTGCTACGTTTCGCATTGGCCGTTTTGTAACTACTTGACCGGCCTGTACCGCTGTGGTAGTCTTTATGAGTTGCATTCATGCAAGTATTCTACACATTATAAGAGGTTCAACATATGTCCGGCCATAGCAAATGGGCTACCATCAAACACAAAAAGGGTCTTGCTGACGCTAAGCGCGGCCAGAAATTCACCAAACTGATTAAAGAAATTTCGGTTGCGGCTAAAATGGGAGGTCCTGACCCCGAATCAAATGCCAGACTACGTACTGCCATGCTTAAGGCAAGAACCGAAAACATGCCCAAAGACAACATCGAACGGGCGATAAAAAAGGGTTCTGGAGAGATGGAAGGGTCTGTTTTTTATGAACTTACCTATGAAGGGTATGCTCCCGGAGGAGTAGCCCTCATTATCGATACTCTCACTGACAACAAGAACCGCACAGCAAGTGATGTGCGAAGCACCCTGACCAAATCAGGTGGTACTCTTGGTGCCACCGGTTGTGTCTCCTATATGTTCCAGACAAAGGGCATCATCACCTACGATGCCTCTAAATACACAGAAGAACAGATATTTGAAGTTGCTTTGGAAAATGGTGCCGACGATGTCACCTCAACCGATGAGATGATAGAGGTCATAACCGAACCAACAGACTATGTTAATGTCCTTGAAGCCCTCCAGGCAGCAGGATTTGAACAAGAGAGTGCTGAGATCGAAAAGGTAGCTGATCAGAATGTTACCCTTGAAGCCGAAAAAGCACGAAAGGTTCTCAAAATTATCGACAAGCTCGAGGAACTTGACGACGTACAGCAGGTTTCCACCAATCTGGAGCTTCCTGATGATTTTGAGGACGGTGACGAAGAATAGCGCATGCGAATCCTAGGTATTGATCCTGGATATGCAAAGACAGGCTGGGGTGTTGTCGAGTCCAACGGACAACTCAACCGGCCTGTTTCTTTTGGTGTCATCAACACACTCCCTGCTATGGCTGACAATGACAGGATTCATTTCATTGCCAAGTCCATAGGAGAGATTGCCATCTCCCAAAAGGTAACAGTATGCAGTATGGAGGACATATTCTTCACCAAGAATGTGAGTTCCGCCATCAACGTTGCCAAGGTAATCGGGGCTGCGATACACCAGCTCTCCTTACTGTCCATAGAGGTGAAGCTCTTCAGTCCCATGACTATCAAGAGTGCCGTCACAGGATATGGGGGGGCGGACAAGAAACAGGTTCAGGAGATGGTTCGTCTCCTGTTGGGTTTTCAGACAATTCCTAAACCCGACCACAGTGCCGATGCCCTTGCAGCAGCGCTCTGTTATGGGGTTTACAATGCTACACAGTCGAGGATGAACAACGTATGATCCATGCAATTATCGGAGATATCGTCTCCATCACCGAAAAGGTGGTTGTACTGCGGTGCAACGGCCTTGAGTACTCCCTGAATGTATCCGCCCAGACAGCAAGCCGGCTGAGTCAGTTATCAGGTGATGACCGTCTGGGCCTCAGGCTGCTCACCACCTTGATCCATCGTGAGGACAGCATGACCTTGTTTGGTTTTTTTGATGAAGCCGAACGGGAAGCTTTCAAGCAGCTGCAGACAGTTTCGGGCATAGGGTCTAAACAAGCTTTGCGCATTCTCTCAGGTATCAGCGTGAAGCATTTGGCCGAAGCATTGGACAGTGGTAATGTGAAGCTGCTTGCTACCATTACCGGAGTGGGACCGAAGACCGGTCAGAAAATGATCCTAGCCCTGCGCAATGTCCTGGTTTTGGAAGACGAAAAAGGTCCGACCCCTCCTTCAAGCAAGAGAACAGCCCTCAGAGAGTGGAGCGATATACTCGATGCCCTTGTTGAGATGGGCTATGATCGTAGGAAAGTGGAAGATATCGTAGAGAAACTTGTGACTGAAAGCTCAGAAAAACTATCTGGACTCAGCCACCACGAAACGGAAGAGTTCATTTTCCGAAGTGCAATCATTGCACTGGGGTAATGTATGGAAAGTATCGAAACCAATATGAGTGAACTTGATGCACTACAGAACAGTTCTGTAGTCTCAACCACATTTCAGCAGGAAGCGGACAAACAGGAAAATATCCTCCGGCCCAAGATGCTGTGTGACTTCCAAGGCCAACAGAGGCTAAAGGATAACCTCTCCATCTTTGTCCAAGCAGCCCGGGGAAGGGGAGAACCGCTTGACCACACCTTTTTAATAGGTCCTCCTGGCTTGGGTAAAACCACCTTGGCATCTATCATAGCCAACGAGATGGGATCTGAAATACGCATGACAAGCGCCCCGGCCCTTGATAAGCCCAAGGACCTTGCAGGAATCCTGACAAATGTGACAGAGAACTCAGTCTTCTTCATAGATGAGATCCATCGCCTCAAGCCTGTCTTGGAAGAGATGCTCTACATCGCCATGGAAGACTTTGAGATCGACTGGGTCATCGGACAGGGACCTGCTGCAAGAACCATGCGCATCCCCCTGCCACGGTTCACCCTTATCGGAGCAACCACCAAGGCAGGATCGGTATCCAGCCCCCTTGCCTCTCGTTTTGGCATCACTGCCCACATCGAATTTTATAACGAAAAGGAACTTGCCCAGATCATTGAACGCTCTGCCCAAATCATGAATGTCAATATCGAGAAGAAAGCTATCATCCAGCTGGCAAAGTGCAGTAGGGGAACCCCTAGGATAGCCATCCGCCTGCTCAAGCGTCTGAGGGACTTTGCCTCGGTCCTAGGCGATGGGAATGTCACGTTGGAAATAGTCACGGATGGTCTGAAAAGGCTGGGTATCGACACAAAAGGTCTTGAGACCCAAGACAGAAACATACTGAGAACCATCATTGAGTTTTATGACGGAGGTCCTGTCGGGGCAGAAACCCTCTCCATCTCCGTTGGTGAGGCCATAGAGTCC
>CAXYZP010000187.1:0-3940 GCA_964293175.1 uncultured Sphaerochaeta sp. | reverse complement strand
ACAGAAGGAATCAAGCGAAAACACTTCCTGGCTTTATGACTTGTCGACCAAGAAAATCAATAAAAACTGCAAATAGGAATCTTATATGTTTTTTGTAGATGATTTTGAAATATTTTATTTGTCCACTTAGAATGTATTTTTCATGAGGTCGGGTGGTGTGGCATGGCAAGCCGTTCAGCACTGAGAGGGTTCCAAAGAGGTTCTACGCTTCTGTGCACCTTGGTGTTGATGGCAAGTTGGAAAAAGATCTGGAATCGTTCAATGGATATTTGGAACAGGTAAGTGACTATATGAGCTGGGGTGAGACGTACTCCAGACTTGCTGTGTATTTCCCGTTGGAAGACCAGTGGATGAAAGGCAGGCTTCCAGAGGAGCTTAGAAAGCCAAGTAGTAACTTCTACTGGGAGTTGCAGGAAGTCCATATGGATGATGCTTTGTTGAAGTACAGGCCGCTGTGGTTTTCTAGGGAGTGGCTAGAAGAGTTGGTGTATGAAAAGCCTCTGTTCAGGTATAGAAATAGATCCTTTGAGGGCTTCTTGGTTGATGCAGAGTGGATGAGCCTCGATGCTGTTAAAGAACTGGCGAGGCTGAGAAGGCTAGGGGCTCCTGTTATCTTCAAGAGGTGGCCACAAGAGCCTGGGATGATCAAGCATGAGGAGTATCAGATTCTTATCAATGAGATGCAGCAACAGGAACAGATAGAGCTGACAAGCATAAGGCCGATCTTGGAGTCAGATCATCCTCTTGATTTCTGGTGTAGGAAGGATGGGGATGAGTATTATCTGTTCATAGCACATCCCGAGGTAAGGAAGCTCAGATATCCCTTGGAGTATGGATTTAGTGAGAGAATACAAGAGGTGACAGTCGAGGCTAGGTTTTATGGGGAGGAGAGGGAGAGAGATTTGGTGTTGGAGTTTCAAGAGAGAGGGATGGAGCTTACCCTCAAAAATGGTACGTGAGTTTGTGAAACGGGTGGTATGAACAAGTAAGCATCAAGATAGAGGATGCATTTGATTAGCTGCCCGGTATGTTAATATCCCCAATCCCATGCTTGTTACCCTTACAAGACCGTGGTTATGCGATATAATCTCCACAATATCAGAGGAGGTTTCACATGATAACTATCCAACAAGTATCTACAAAATATGCATGGAACCTGTTTTTCGATTTCCCTAACAAACTCTATAAGGGTAACCCATACTATGTGCCTACCCTGTTGCTGGATGAGAAGTTGAACTTCAATCCCAAGAAAAACCCTGCATTCGCATTTACAGACTCTGTGTCTTTTCTTGCCTTCGAAGATGGCAAGGTGGTCGGACGGGTCGCTGCCCTGATCAATTACAAGCTCAATGAGGCAAACCAGGATAAGACCATGCGGTTCACTCGCTTTGATGTCATTGATGACATCAACGTAAGCCGCATGCTTTTCGAAAAGATATTTGCTTGGGGAAAAGAGCATGGAATGGAGCGTGTCATAGGGCCCATGGGTTTTTCTGATCTTGACAAGCAGGGCTTGCTGATCGAAGGATTTGACCAGGTAGGAATGCTGATAACCCTCTATAATCACCCTTACTACCAAAAGCATCTGGAAGAATTGGGTTTTACCAAAGAGGTCGACTGGGTGGAGTACAAGATACAGATGCCTACCCATGTTGATAGCAGGATTGAGAGGATCAGCTCCCTTGCTCAGAAACGGCATGGGTATCGATTACTCTCCTTTTCCAGCAAGAAAGAGGTTCTTCCCTACGCCCATAAGATATTCCACATGTACAACGAGGCATATGCAGACCTGTATGGGTTTTATTCCCTTGATGATGGACAGATAGATCTTGCCATCAGTCAGTTTTTGAGTCTGGTAAGTTTAGAGTATATTTTTGTTGTAGTTGACGCAGCAAATAATGTGATAGGGTTCGGGGTTATGGCTCCTTCCCTGTCCAAGGCTTTGCAGAAAAATGGAGGTCGCCTCTTTCCCTTTGGGTTCATGCAAATCCTGAAGGCCAAGAAGAACTATGAGGTTATGGACTTATATCTTATTGCGGTAAAACCGGAGTATCTGGGAAGAGGGGTAAATGCCATCATCTTGCATGAGGGAATCAAGCGAGGAATTGCTAATGGGGTATGCTATGCTGAAACTGGGCCTGAGCTGGAAACCAATATAAAGGTACAGTCGCAGTGGAAGAGCTTTACAAGCGAACAGCATAAGAGAAGACGTTGTTTTGTCCGTCCACTCTAGTAGCCTTCACAGCCTACTTGGATGATTACCTACAGGCTTTTTAATCCTCTTGGGCCCTTTTACAGCATTGTTGCCAAGACCGGTGATCGTGGTGACTGCCATTTCAAAAATGATAGTGCCTGTTACACCAAGGGGATATCCGTTGATCTTGGTGTTTTTGCTTTGGGGCAGCATCAGAGAATTGGAACTTAGGCATAAAATAAGGGCTAGAACTTCTTGGAAGTCCTAGTCCTTGTGGATGTATTGGATTTGCTACTTGGTACCACTAGTTCTTGCCCAGAAGCCACTCAGTCAGCCCAACCACAGGAAATCCATCCAGAGAATCAGCCATCAGAGCCTCACCAGCAATGACTATCTTCGGATGACCGTTTCTCAGTAGCTTCAACGGCTTCAGTTCGCGTTCACGAGTCTTTTCATCAACCATCGATTGGGTCACCTGGATATACAGTGTTTCATCCCCTTTCGTCGCAACGAAGTCAATCTCAAGATTCCCGACTTTCCCAACAGCAACATCATATCCTCGCCTCAGAAGCTCAAGGAATACAATGTTTTCAAGCAAGTGCCCAGAATCGTACGTGTTGAAACCTAGGAGGTAGTTTCTTATTCCAGGATCGACAATATAGTATTTCCCCAGAGTCTTCAGGTATTCGCGTCCTTGTATGTCAAAGCGTTTTATATCATAGAACACATAGGATTCAACGAGGGCTCCAACATAGGCCTTGACGGTATTCGCAGCGGGGCTGCTCTTGTGTGGGCCTTCATCCAGATTTTTCTCCTTCACTAGCATGTTTCCTATGGATGACATCGAAGTATTGTTACCGATGTGGTCGGCAAGGAACAGACAGATCTTCTTAAGCAGGAATGGATCGGTGATCTGCCTTTGGCCCTTTCGCTTCTCCCTCTGCAGGATGTCACGCAGGACAACAGTTGTGTAAATTCCTTCAAGCAATGTGAGGGCGTTCTCCTGTACAAGACCAACTTCTGCCAAAGAGGGCATCCCACCAAAACGCAGATAGGCATCAAGGGCTTCACGCCCTTCATATAATCCCCCCTTGATGTCCTGTACCCGATATTTTAGCTTTCCTGAAGGATTGTGATACTCATGGATAGAGAAATTATGGAAATTAAGGAACTCCAGAAAAGATAAGGGAAGCATCTTAATCTCCACGTAACGGCCTGAGAGATAGGTAGAGAACTCTGCAGAAAGTAGATAGGCGTTTGAGCCAGTGACATATATGTCGCTGTCAAAGTCCACCCTAAAAGAATTTACGGCATCCTGCCACTGGTCAATTCTTTGTATCTCATCAAAGAACAAGTACATGCGTTTACCGGGAATAACTAACACTTTCACGTGCTTATACATGGACATAACATCCATCTGAGAAAACTCCATGGACTCAAAGTTCATCTCGATAATCTGCTGTGGGGGTATACCACGTTCAGTAAGGTGACGGACCATGAGTTTGAGGAGGCTGGATTTACCACACCTCCGTATACCCGTGATGACTTTTACTGACTGGGTATCCATGAATGCCTTGAGTTTATTGAAGTAAGCCTCACGCATTTTCAAATCTTGGGATTGAAGCATATGCAAACCTCCACTATCACTTTACAATAGTTCTCTAAGAAAGGATAGTTTTTAACACGAATGTTTTAAAATTTCTAAATTCAGAAAGTTTTTAACATGTAAAACTATAAACCTGATCA
>CAXYZP010000186.1:0-3971 GCA_964293175.1 uncultured Sphaerochaeta sp. | reverse complement strand
GGAGCTGACCTTTGAATGGTACAGGGCAAAACCTTCGTGGTGCTTGGCAGTCAATACGACATATTTCATACCAGCCTGCTTTGCAAGCCTGACTATTGCATCAGCATCAAAGGAGGTTGGATTAAACGAGCCGGCAAGTTTGCGATACTCCTCTACTGGAATGTCGAGGTCATGCATGATCCATTCAGCGATATTATCAGTTTGTTTGCCTTTGTATTCGCCCCCCAGAAGGGAGTAGAGTCCCCAGTGGATGAACAGGCCAAACTTGCCCTCATCCCACCACTGTGTTGCACTTTTTTTCATTTTTTTCTCTCTTGATATGTATTGAAATCAGTAAGTTCGTTAAGAACCTGCAGGTCATACTGGAAGATATATTCGCTGGCAGCCAATGCAAACGAAAGTTGTCGCTGCTCAAGCGCCACGGCAATATCCATATGGAAAGGAATAGTCCGTATCCAGACGTTAGAGACATCACCCAACATTTTACTATAGCTGTTTAGAGAATCCACAAGGGAAAGCACCAGTTGGGATAAGGTGGGACTCCCACCACATCCCAACAGGGCTGTATGGAATTCCCTATCCAGTTCAACGGAGAACGACCCTTGGTCAGCAAGATCGCTAAGTTTAGTGGCTAGGCCCTTAAGCTCTGCGATCTGTTCCTCAGTAGCTACATCAACAGCTCGTCGAATGGCTAGTTGTTCCAAGTTGATCTTAATCTCCAACAGATCCCTGTAGTTGACTCGCAAAAGCTTGAGTTGGATGGAATCGGCAGAGACCTCCTTCCTAAGGAAAGCGCCCTTACCAACCATTCGCTCTAGTATTCCATCTTCTTCAAGCTGACAAAGTCCCTGCCGCACGGAATTCCTGCCAACAGTAAGCTCTATTGCCAGCTGTCTCTCTCCTGGAAGCTTATCACCTATTTTCAGCCCATTTCTATAAATAAAGCTGAGCAAGGCATCAGATACCTTCTCATGCAGGAGTTCCTTACCAATTGGTTCAATTGGTTGTATTGTACTAATCGTTCCCATACTTATCCTTTGACAGCTCCAGCTGTAAGACCTTCAACAACAAACTTCTGCATAAATGCAAACATGATCGCAGTTGGCAACAAGGCACACATACCACCGGCCATCAGAACACCCCACTTAACATCATACTTACCTATGAGGGATTTCAATCCTACAGGAACCGTCCAAAGGTCCGAAGTATTGATGAATATGGTACCCGCTATCAATTCGTTCCAAGCACCGATGAAGGCAAACACAAATACTGCCACAATACCTGGAAACATGATAGGAAGAATAATCCTAAAGAGCGTTTTCATTTTTGAGCAACCATCGACATAGGCAGCCTCTTCGAGGCTATAGGGGATCCGTTCAAAGAAGCTCCGCATCGTGATAACACAGAAAGGTAGGTTCGCGATCAGATAGAATAAGAACAGGCTGAACCGGGTGTTTATCATCCCAAGCTTGGAAAATATCACATACAGGGGGATGATGACCAGAATACCTGGGATCATCTGGGTGATCAGGAAGAACAAGAGCATCGAATCCTTACCACGGAATGTATACCGTGCAAGGCCATACCCACCGAATATGGAGAGCATGGTGATGCTCAATCCTGTCGATACTGATATAACGATACTGTTGAAAAGCATCCCTTTGTAGTCATACAGCTTGAATAGCTGGACATAGTTATCCATGGTGAACTCATGAGGGTAATAGGTAACCTCCTGAGCATTGATGATCTCAGAGTTGGTTTTAAAGAAAGTGATGGCCAACCAATAGATGGGCATCAGGACCAACAGCAAAAAGAATACGAGGATAAGAGCCCGTCCAAGGTTTCCCACGTGTCGTTTGCGTGCATAGTTCATTAGAATTCCCCCGCTTTGTTATATTTTGTCGTCTTGAGGAAAACTGTCACATAGAAAACCAAAACCACCATTAGGACTACACCCAAGGCAGAAGCTAGGCCAAAGTCATAGCTCGAGAAGGCTTTGGTATACATGTAGGAGGGCAAAGTCTGCGAATAGTTGGCTGGTCCCCCATTGGTTATGACCACTATCAGGTCGAAGGAGTTGAAGATCCAGATGGTCCTCAGCAGGACAGTGACTATCACAGTCGGCTTGATGTACGGGAACGTAATCTGGAAGAATTTTCGCAGCACCCCGCATCCATCAATGGCTGCCGCCTCATACATCTCAATAGGTATCGATTGGAGAGCAGCAAGAATCATGATGGCAAAGAAGGGAATACCCATCCAGATCATAGCCATGATGACAACCGCTAAGGATAAGCCGGGAGTACCCAGCCATGCTATCTTTTCAGTGATAACTGAAAACTTCAGCAAGAGATCATTTATAACCCCATATTCCCCGTTGAAAGCCCAACGGTGCATAAGACCGATGACGAAAGCAGAGAAAGACCAGGGAAGAAAGATGATAGCCTGGTAGAGCCCTCGAAAGGGAAATCTTTTATTGAGAGCCATCGCAAGAGTCAGCCCAAGCAAGAACTGGCCTCCAACCGAAAAGACCACATACAAGAAGGAATTCTTCACTATTAGCCAGATGTCCGTCTCGGTAAAGAGTTTTTTGAAGTTATCAATACCATTGAACGTAATGTTGTTGGGAGCGGTCAGCTTATAGTTCTGGAAAGCCATAATAAAGCTGTTGATCAAAGGGTAACCAAACATCAGTACTAGCAAGAGCATAGTAGGGAAAAGAAACAGGTAGGGCTCTGCCTTTCTCTGGGTACTGGGAGAGAAACACCTTCCCCGTAATTTTCTTGAGTGTTTGCTAATGGCCCATATCCCCAATCCACAGAGGATCGCGAGCAAGACCAAATACAGAAATATTATCCCCATGTGTCAATTCCTTTTTACGTATTAAGGTGTGCTGCAAGGAATCCCCTGCAGCACCCAACTACCTTTGGTTAAAACAAACCCTTTGGCTGCTCGACAGCTGAACCAGGATTATCAGCAAGATAGGCCTTCATACGCTTTTCAAGCTCGAAAACCACATTGGTCAGAGATTTTTCAGCACTCTGCTTACCTAAAAGATACTTCTGCATCTCCTCGTGCATCATGCCTTGGTGCATATCGGTAAAACCGAATGGGCCAAATGCTACAGGCACGACCATTGCAGGATCATTGAGCTGCTGAACAAAAGCTGCATAGGGACCATTAGGACCGTAGTATGGATCATTACCTACTGCAGTCTTGATGGGGATCAAACCTGTAAGTTTACAGTATTCGATGTTGTTATCAGGTCTTGTCAAGAATTCAATAAGTTTCCAAGCACCTTCCTTATTTTTGGAAGTGGTTGAGATGGAGTAGGCATACGGTGAATTAACCGTGTTGTAGATCATTCCATCCTTATCACTCTTAGGCATGGGCATAACCATCCACTGCTCGTCTTTCATGTTTTCCAGACAAGTAGCAGCTACTTCGGAGTCGTTGATCAAGGTAGCGGTTAGCCCACCGGTGAAGTTACTTACCATTTCTACAAAGCCCCAGTTGATAGCATCCTTAGGAGCGGCTCCATCAAGGAAAGCCCCATTCCACTTCTTGTACGCATCAATAGCTTCCTGGTCTGCCATCAATGTTGAACCATCAGCAGCATAGGCGGAACCGCCGTTGAAGCTTTCAAGGTAGACAAACAAGGGATCGAAAGCACCACGGGAACCACGGAAAGAAGTACCATATCGATTCTTGGAAGGATCAGTCATTTTATAGACAGCATCAAAGTACTCTGCATAGGTCCAACCCTTTGTAGGATCGAGGTTCAAGCCAACTTCCTTGGCCCAGTCTTTTCTTACAAAGACACCCTTGACCATCATGCCATCGGGGATGGTGTAGATATTGCCATAAAGTTCTTTTTCAGCTTTCCAGACCAGCTGGGTTACTGTTTTGGCATACTCATCTGAAGTATCTCCGATGTATGTATTCAGCGGCTCAACCCATCCAGCTTCTGT
>CAXYZP010000185.1:0-4015 GCA_964293175.1 uncultured Sphaerochaeta sp. | reverse complement strand
ATAATTGCGATTGCAATGATGAAGGTAATGATAAGTGCTATACCTGACATGTTTTTCTCCTTACAAGTTTTAAGGATAGTATAGCATAGCTTTATTAGTAGTGAAATAAATTGTGCTAATTAGCGTTTCCAGAAGGCTTTGGTGAAGAGTGCATAGACAGTAAAGAGTTCCAGTCTGCCCACTAGCATCAGGAAAGAACATACCCACTTGATGGAAGACGGGAATGCTGCAAAGTTGCCTGTAGGTCCAACCTCTCCAAATCCTATCCCGATATTTCCTAGGCAGAGAAAGGAGGCAGAGAAGCTGGTAAGCATGTCGGTATCGCTGAGGGATATGATGACCGATCCTAGGACTCCTGTAGCGATGTAGATGCCAAAGAACGTGGATATGGAAAGCAGAAGTTCCGGTCGCATCGTATTCTGTCCTACGCGAATCTGGAATATGCCCTTGGGGTGTATTCTTTGACTGATGTTTGCCTTTGCCATCTTCAGCATGGTAGCTACTCGGATTACCTTGATCCCACCTCCTGCAGAGCCCGCACACCCCCCGACAAAGAAGAGCAGGAGCAGAAGCATCTGCGAAAATGCTGGCCAATTAACATAGTTTGCTGTGGCGAAGCCTGTTGTTGTAATGATCGAAGCACTCTGAAATGCGCTGAAGCGCAAGGACTGCCAGAAACTTCCATAGGTATTGTTCCATTTCAGCGCGATGGCCGACAAAATGGAGACAGTCGCAAATATACCCAGATAGACACGGAGCTCCCCATCCTTCCATACTGATTTGATCCTTCCAGAGAAGGCCTTGTAGTAGAGGGCGAAGTTTGCTCCTGCGATCATCATGAAGACCGTCACCACTATATCGACATACGCACTGTTGAAAGTTCCTATGGAGGAGTTTTTCACACAGAACCCTGCAGCAGCCATGGTGGAGAAGGTGACGGTGAGCGCATCATACAGTGATAGGCCGCCGAGTTTGAGCAACAGCGCTTCAAGCAGGGAGAACAGCAGGTAGATCGACCAGAGGATGGCCGCTGTGGTCTTTATCTTGGGGGTAAGCTTGTCTTTCGTCGGTCCTACCGATTCAGCTCCTACCAGCAGGGTACCGCTGACTCCCAGGGCAGGCAGGAGAGCTACGAAAAGCACCACAATGCCCATACCCCCAAGCCAGTTGGTTTCCGAACGCCAGAAAAGGATCGACTTGGGAAGGCTCTCTATCTCAGTGAGCACGGTTGCCCCTGTGGTTGTGAATCCGCTCATGATCTCAAAGAAGGCGCTGCTGTAGTTTACATAACTGCCGCTAACCACCAGGGGTATTGCACTTATGGCGGTAGCAATTATCCACGTAAAGGTGACAAACAGATATCCGTCACGGGATGCGAGGGTCTTGCTTTTGATGTTGCGGGTCAAATAAAAGACAAGGGAACAAAAAATGGCCATTGCCGCATAGGCTGCAATAAATCCTTGCAGGGCCACTTTTTCCTCCAGATATACGGCTATAAGGGTAGGAAAGAGCATGAAAAATCCGAGGACCAGCTGAATGAAGGCGAGAAGCCTAAAATCTTGTTTCCAATTAATCATTGCTACCTACCCAAAAATCTTTTGTATGAACTCGGCTGACTCGCGCATGGCAGCCACTATAACCGTATCGCCTTCATGAAGGATAGTGCTGCCTGTCGGGATGACGCTTTTACCGCTCTTTCCTGTAAGTCCCGCTACGATGGCCTTTTTCTTCATGTTAATGTCGCTCAACTTTTTATTACAAACCGCACACGTGCCATTGATGAAGAATTCAAAAATCTCCAGCTGGCCATTGTAAAACGTGTGCAGGCTCTCCACGTTGGTACCTCTGAGATAGCGTAAGAGCGACTCAACGGTAGTATCTGTTATTGAGATGACCACGTCTATATCGAGATAGGATGCGAGACGGGTATAGTTGTTGTTTTGCCTGATCAGGGCCATTGAGCGGCTTATGCCGATTCTCTTGGCGTAGGAGGCTGTGATGATATTGAGTTCGTCGTTGTCAGTGAGGGCGATAAGCAGGTCATAGCTTCCCAGCTGTTCTTCCTGCATGATGTCTTCATCGGTGATGTCGGCCTTTATGACGAGGACCTCGGGGAACCTTTCAGAAAAATCATTGCAGACAGCTTCGTCCTGGTCAACCACAGTTACCTTGGCTCGCATTGCAACGGTCATTCGGTTCAGAAGGGCACGGGTAATCCTACTGGCCCCTACCAATACTATCTTAGTGGGTTTCTTCTGGAGCTTGCCCACCGTCTTGAGGATGTCGGTGACCTCCTCAGAATCTGCAACAATGGAGAGGGTGTCCTTAGGCTCGATAGTTGTGGTGCCTGAGGGAACCAGGGCTTTGTGGTCCCTGTTGATAGCCGCTATGACAAAGTCAGCTTTCATCTTCTTGCGCATATCCATGACGGACGTGCCGATATAGGGGGAGAAGGGTTCAACATAGAAATTATAGAGCAACAGGTCTGTATTGCTGAAACCCAGAACATTGCTGTATACCCCTTGTTCGATGGTATTGAATATGTATCTTGCAGCTTCTGCATTGGGATTGACGATGTAGTCAATCCCAAGCAATCCTTCCTTAAGTCCGTCTACACCTGTATAGACGAGACTGCGGATAGCTGCCACGGTCTTGGTGTTTTTGAAGGTTGATGAGACGATACCGCAGGAGACGAGGTTTATCTCATCGCTATTGGTGACGGCAATGAATGCCTCAGCTGTCTCACACCCGGCTTCGATGAGTTTTGCTATGTCTGTTCCATTGCCTAGGATTCCCAAGCAGTCGAGTTTGGCAACAGCTGATGCGACACGTTCATGAGAGTTATCAATGATTACTACATCCCTGTGTTCTTCGATAAGGTGTTTGGCAAGACCGAGGCCTCTTCTTCCTGCACCCAGGATTACAATTTTCTTGCTCGTGGTGGACTCCTAATATCCCGAACCTTGTCCTTTTTATGCAGAAAGCCAATAGGACAAATGTGCGTGTCATTGCGAAAAACAAGCATACCAGAAAGAAATGATTTACGAAAGTAGGAGGGATATAAAACATATTTGTCTTACTGGCAATATATTACGCGCATTAGGTTTTTCTTCTTTATTCTTTTCTTATTCCTGTTGACAAGAGTTTGTAATTACCATATTGTATGGAAGAAATCGACGCAGGGTGGAGCAGTTGGCAGCTCGTCGGGCTCATAACCCGAAGGTCGTAGGTCCGAGTCCTACCCCTGCTAAATAGTTGGTCTGATGAATGGACTACCGATTGTACAAAGGTACACGGTAGGACGGCGATTCCTGATTCTACCAAGTTACTGGCAACTTGTTGAGACGACAATGGTCGTACAGCGGGTTGCCTTCCTTCTTTTTACAGCACAATGTCATTTTTTGACTCAGGAAGCACGCACACCAAATGGAGTGCGTTCGTTTTGTGTGCTGGGTACAGTACATGAATAGTCTCGCTCAATCATACTTTGAAGTGGCCTTTTACTCACACTAAATCACCTTGAAATTCCTGGGCGGCATACAGAAACAAAGAAGCTATGTAAAAAGGGGTTTTGATACATAAGCATGTTTGGTTGTTAGAGTGTACATAAAAGTACAAGAATTGTATTCTTGACTATACAAAATATGGGTAATTTTAGTTGCTGGAGTATACAAATATGAAAATATGAGATGCTATTGGGTATGGAAAGACTATTTGAACAATACCGAAGACTTATTAGGGATACTGAACTCAAGTTTACCAGAAGCCTCGAGGCCCAGATAACATGGGACGCAAGACTCATAGGGATAAAGGGATCTCGTGGTACTGGCAAAACAACGCTTCTTATCCAATATATAAAAAAGACTTTTGCTGCTAATCTTAGCTCAGCTTTGTATGTAAGTCTCGATCATCTATGGTTTTTCAACAATACCTTGTCCGATCTTGCTGATTATTTTGTAAAACATGGTGGAACCCATCTGTTTTTGGATGAAGTTCACAAATATCCTTTATGGGC
>CAXYZP010000184.1:0-4058 GCA_964293175.1 uncultured Sphaerochaeta sp. | reverse complement strand
CTAACAATGAGTGAACAGACACATAACAAAAAAAAGGTCGGCCTGGTTATCCTGCTGCTGATCATAGTGGTCGCTGTGGTCATCATAATCCTCAATCCTTTTGCTAATCTGAAGGCATTGAACCCTCTCTCGGGTGAAGAAGTTTCCAGCGAGGACGAAAAAGTGGCCATTGCGGTCTCCGCAGTTCCTGTAATGCGTTCAGCTATGCAAAACTATATACGGGGCAATGGTAATGTTGTCGATCCCAAGGCCCTTGATGTCTATCCGGAGGTCATGGGCAACCTTACCTACCTTGACGCCAAAGTTGGCGACAAGGTGGAGAAGGACAAGCTGTTGGCTAAAATAGATCCTTCACGAGCTGGTGTTGTCTATAAGGAGAGCGAAGTAACGTCTCCTGTGTCAGGTACCATCCTCGCTGTTAACTTTGCCAAAGGCTCTTCAGTATCCACCCAAGGGCCCCTCTTTCGTATTGGTATGCTCCAGGCACTGGAAGTTGAGATGGATATAGCTGAGCGGTATGTGGGCAGTGTCCAGTTGGGCACCGGCGCTATTGCAACCTTCAAGGCATATCCCAACCAGGAGTTCGTCGGGACGATCACACGTCTCAGTCCGGTTCTCAACCCGACAAGCAGGACCCTTGAGATAGGGCTTAGCTTGGAAGATCCCGAACGCCTGATAAAAAGTGGCATGTTCCCCACCGTCACCATCCTCACCGACAGGTTGGAGGATGTGCTCGTCATTGCTAGGGCGAGTGTGCTCTACGATGGTAGCCAAGCCTATGTCTATGTAGTAGACCAGGAAAACCTTGCAAGGAAGAAAGCTATCAAGATCGGCCTTGTGGTGGATGAGATGGCAGAAGTGCTCTCGGGCCTAGAAGAAGGACAGCGGGTCATCACCCAAGGACAGACACTCCTTACTGATGGAACCAGTGTCCGGATAGTAGAGTAGGGGCGAAAAAATATGAGTGTAACTGATACCGTAGTACGTAGACCCACCACCATCATCGTCATCTTTACCCTGTTGACGGTCTTGGCCATTGTGGTCTTTCCCAATCTTGCTGTAGAGCTGTTTCCCGAGATGAACCTTCCGATGGTTGTCATCTACTCCTCCTACACAGGGGCAAGCCCGGAGACAATGGAAGAGCGGGTAACCAAGAATCTCGAGTCCGCTGTCTCCAACGTAGGAGGCATACAATCGATAAACTCAACCTCCTCAGAAGGGTTCAGCATGGTGATGCTCGAATTCAAATATGGTACAGACTTGGATAAGGCAAGCCAGGCCATTAATGACAACCTCAACTTGTACGCAGACTTCTTCCCTTCCGATGCGACGAGTCCGACTATCTTCAAGATAAATACCAATATGATGCCTATCATGAATGTCGCTGTCATCGGATCCGATGGGCAGGATGCGAATGAACTGCGCACTATTGCAAAAGAGAAGATCCAAGCAAAGCTTGAGCGAGTAGCAGGGGTCTCCTCCACCGTCATAAACGGAGGCCAGGATACCTTCATTCAGGTGGCGGTGAACCAGAACAGGCTGGAAGCCTATTCTGTCACTCTCAGTCAGGTGGCAAGGGCTCTTAGTCCTCAGAACTACCAGATCGGCTCGGGCTCCATCACCGAAGGTGGGGTCTCCTACCTCCTGCGTACCGATGCCCAGTTCACCTCCCTTGAGGATATTGAGGATGTGCTTGTAGCATCCTTTCCCAAGTACACTGCTCAGGGAGTAGTAAGCTCCACGATTTCTGTGAAGCTCAAGGACATTGCAGATATTTCCTATGCCTATATGGACGCTTCCTCCAAGGTATACATCAATGGAGAGAGTGGAGTCTATCTCACAGTCTCCAAGGAGTCTGATGCCAATAGTGTGCAGGTTGCCAAGGAAATATATACAGTAATAGATGAGTTGAACAAAGAGCTCCCCAAAGGGGTGGGCCTGTATGTCACCATCGATACCACTGAGATGATCGAGTCGACCATCTCAACGGTATATGAGTCCCTGGCGTATGGGGTGCTGCTAGTCATGGTGGTCCTGTTTATCTTCCTGCGAAGCGCCAAGTCTACTTTCATCATAGGCCTTGCCATCCCGGTGTCCATGTTGGTTACCATCTTGGTGATGTTCTTCATGGGGTACTCCCTTAATTTAATGACCCTCACAGGCTTGATACTAGGCCTTGGCATGACGGTAGACAGCTCCATCGTTGTGCTTGAGAACATCTTCCGCTATCGCGAAAGAGGTACCAAGCTACACACGGCAGCTATTTTGGGTACCAAGGAGATGATCGTAGCCATCTCGGCATCGACGCAGACAACAGTATGTGTCTTCATTCCCATCGTGCTGTTGCGCAGTAACCTGGAGATGCTGGGGGAGATGCTTACTCCGATGGCAGCCACCATCATCATATCCCTGGTAGCTTCCCTGGTGGTTTCCATTACCCTCATACCGGTTCTTACCTCTTCGTATGTTAAGATTTATACCCGAAAGCAAAAGCCTTTGAAAATGAAACTCCTTCGTGTTGTTGATGACAAGATGGAAGATGCTTTTGAAGCTTTGGACAGGGGGTATAAACGAGTATTGGCAGTCCTGATAGATTATAAATGGCTATCGTTGTTGCTGGTCGTGCTCATCATGGTCATTACCGTCCAGGCCTTCTCAGGCATGCATACGACCCTCTTCCCTACGATGTCGGAGAGTTCTGTCTCCTTGACAGTGACTCTTCCGGAAGGATCGACCCTTGAGTCGACAGAGGGCATCCTTCGAGATATTGAGAAGAAGGTCAAAGTCGATATCCAAGGGTATAAGGACATCATTGTTACCATAGGAGGCGGAGGTATCTTCGGTGGTGGTGCGGGAAATAGCGGAACCCTGCAAATTTCCCTTCCTGAGACTGATCAGCAGATCGACAATATGTTTGTCGTACAGGAGAAGTTGCGTGCTTATTTCGATGATTATCCTGCAGCCTCCTTCTCCTTTTCCACTACCTCCATGGGTTTGGGAAATGCCAACCCTGTTGATGTAATCGTCAAGAGCGACGATCTATACCTCGCCTCTTCTACAGCTGAAGCCATTCGGGATCTCATTGCAGAAAACCTTCCTGGGGTAACCGAACCAAGGACCAACTTCAGTAAGGGACTTCCTCAGCTTGAGATTGAGATTGACAGAGAACGGGCATACTCCTACGGACTGACCATGCAGGGCATCGCCAGTGAGATAAGCAACAGCTTCAATGGTATTACGGCCACCCAACTGAAGACCAACGGCACCGATACCAATGTGATGGTCATGCTCGCGAAAGAGGACCGATCAAGCGAGATGGACATAGATAGAATCTTTGTCCAGAACTCCTTCGGACAGAAGATATCCCTTGCCAACCTGGCAACGGTAAAGCGCTCGACAGGTCCTGTTTCCATCAATAGGGAAGACGAAATCAGATCTGTACATGTCATTGGAGGCCTTGCCGACGGCTATGCTTCCTCTGCAGTGGAGAAGGATATACAAGCTCTCATTGATGAGAAGCTTGTGGTTAGTGATGAGGTATTCATTGAGTTCGGAGGGGACTTTGCCGATATGAGTGCGATGTACCGCCATGTGAGTATTATCTTGCTCTTGGCTATCGTGCTTGTCTTTGGAGTCATGGCCAGCTTGTTCGAGTCCTTTAAAAATCCCTTTATCATCCTGCTGTCCATCCCCCTGATGGCGGTGGGTATTGTAGGAATCTATCTGATAACAGGGGAGACCTTCAGCCTTATTTCCGCCATTGGTGTAGTCGTTCTGGCTGGTATTGTCGTTAACAACGGCATTGTTTTGGTTGACTACATCAATTTGCTCCGCAAGCGTGGTATGGACCTTCGAAGCGCCTGTATCGAAGCGGGAGGCACCCGCCTCGAGCCTATACTCATGACCAGTTTTACCACCATCTTCGGTATGATACCCTTAGCCTTCTTTGGAGGAGCAGGGGCAGAGCAGATCCAGCCACTAGGTCAGACTATCGTAGGAGGGAGGGCCATAAGCACCCTTATGACCATCTACTTCACTCCTGTGCTCTATGCTCTTTT
>CAXYZP010000183.1:0-4071 GCA_964293175.1 uncultured Sphaerochaeta sp. | reverse complement strand
ACATCGATCAGCTTTTCGAGCTCGGCACAACCGATGCTTTTAAAGCCGCTATTGTGAAATCTCTTGAACTGTGGGCTGAATCAACTGATGCATCTGTTGATGCTCAGAAAGCTGTCCAGGCTCTTCTTCCCGAGGCAATTGCCGCTGCTAAGACCGCTGAGCAGAAAGCAGTCTTAAGCAAGATCGACGAGCTGAAGGACTATTTCGCAGACAAGGTTGTCTTCATCATCGGTGGTGATGGTTGGGCTTATGATATCGGCTACGGTGGTGTTGACCACGTCCTTGCCTCCGGTAGGAACGTAAACATCCTGGTGCTCGATACAGAAGTCTACTCTAACACAGGTGGACAGGCTTCCAAGGCCACTCCGATCGCAGCAGTTGCAAAGTTTGCAAACGCTGGTAAGGAAATTGGCAAGAAGAACATGGGCTTCATGAGCATGGTCTACGGACATGCATATGTTGCATCCATCTCTCTTGGAGCCAATAGAAACCACGCTCAGAAAGCACTGCAGGAAGCTGTAGCATGGAACGGTCCTTCGATCGTCTTCTGTTACTCCCCTTGTATTAACCACGGCATTAACATGCGTTATAGCCAGGTTATTATGAAGGAAGCTGTAGATAGTGGTTACTGGCCTCTGTATCGCTTTAACCCTGCTCTTGAAGAAGGAAAGAGGTTCTCATGGGATGCACGTCCCGCAAAAGGATCTTTCCAGGACTTCATCAAGGGTGAGGTGCGTTACACTTCACTGTACAAGACCAACCCTGAGAATGCTGATGCATTGTTTGCTAAGGCAGAAGAAGATGCGAAGCATCGCATGGACTTCTATCAGAAGATTGGGCCTTTGATGTAAGGGCGTACGTTCTTATAAAGTATTGTATTAACAAAGGGTCTTTCCGAAAGGAGAGACCCTTTTTGAGAACTAATACATGAAGTCCTTTTCTAGGCCGTGTATGCGGCAGGGTTTGTTTCAATCCACGCACCCAAGGGTGCGACTTCCAAACTAAACGATCATTCTCCTTTTAGATATTCTTCTGTTATCGATGAAAAGAATTCCTTGCTCCAGATATCCAGCACAGCAGGGTCAGGTATATAAGGTAGGACATCTTCTTTGACAGTACTGAAGTCAAGGAGAGTGAAACGCTTCAGAAGCATCTCGTGTATTTCTTCAATTACTCTTCTTCCAGTTTATCAATGAATTCAATGTAGTGCTGTGGTAAAATGGCACAATGTCACTGATCAAATTCCAGTCCAGGCTTTCGATTTCTTGTTCTTCAAATCTCAAGTCTTCAAACAACAACTCTTCAATTGCTTTCTCGCCCTTGATCCCTCTTATCTTATACAGCGTATCGCACAGGGCCTTCTCTTTCGTTGCAAGTCTGAATCCATAACCAGCTTCTTCCGCAGGCTTAAGTGCTAGGGGAAACACAGCATCAGGAAGGTAATGGAAACTATATTTTCCGAATGGAGTATCAAAATGTTTATTCTTATTGAGACGAAACCCAGCACTCATGATTGCATACGTACGTTCAGGAATCATCTGATGATAATTAAGCGCTGTTTCGAATGAAATGTAAGAAGGGCTGTAGATCATAGAGGCTACAGGCAGGCGAGGATCATCTTTTGCTGTGCTATATACGCCTCGCACTATCTGCGTGACTTCGCCCTTCTTTATCATCTGGGTTAGCTTTGATTTTGGGGAAGCATACTCTCTCAGTTCATACATGATAAGTTCACGAGTCTTTAACATACTATCTTTCTTAAGTACGATTATATCATACTTGCGGGAGATATCAATAGAGTCAGTGCGTATTACACTCTTACTCAATTTTTTATATTTAGTATTTACTCCATTCAGAGTACTCAACAAAATTGATATAGAAAATATTTCTTCTATTTTTATCAATATTTGTTATTCATGTTTTATAGAGATAATATATTGTTGTATAGTAGGTATATATAACAGTAGTTATGATTAATGCTTTGGTGACTTGTATATTAGTTTTTTATATAATCCAAGAATTCTTAAGAATCTTCGAAGAATTTTGCATTTTACGATAGGAAATACCATGCAAGACTATATACAGAGAAAATCCATTAGGAGGATTATATGAGAAAAGTATTAGTCGTATTGTGTTTGGCTCTCGTTATTGCTACTCCTGTTTTCGCACAGGGGCAGGCTGATGCCGGAACTGTTGTTATCGGTAGTGCAATCTATAAGTTTGATGATACGTTCATGACTGGCGTCAAGAATGCAATCATCGCAGCTGCTGGTGAGACCACTGATGCAAGAGTTGATGTTGTTGACTCCATGAACATCCAGGCAACCCAGAATGAGAAGGTCGACCTTTTCATTACCAAGGGTGTCCAGGCCATGCAGATCAACCCTGTTGACCGTTCTGCCGCTGGTGTTATCATCGACAAGGCCAAGAAGGCTGACATCCCTGTAGTATTCTTCAACCGCGAACCTTTCGCAGAAGATATGGCAAAATGGAATAAGATCTACTATGTTGGTGCGAAGGCTGAAGAGTCCGGCACTATGAGTGGACAGATTATTGCTGACTACTGGAACGCAAACCAGGCCAAGATGGACACAAATGGTGATGGCGTATTGCAGTATGTCATGCTTAAAGGTGAGCCCGGTCACCAGGACGCAGAGCTTCGCACTGAGTACTCCATCAAATGTCTGACCGACAACGGAATCAAAGTTCAGAAAATTGCTGAAGATACCGGTATGTGGGATCGTGTTAAGGGTCAGGAAAAAATGGCCGCTTTCATTGCTAGCCAGGGCGACAAGATTGAAGCCGTATTCGCTAACAATGACGACATGGCTCTTGGTGCAATCGAAGCCCTCAAGGCTGCTGGCTATTTCAAAGATGGCAAGTTTATGCCCGTCGTAGGTGTCGATGCAACCGCTCCTGCTCTCCAGGCTCTTGAAGAAGGCACTCTCCTTGGAACCGTCCTCAACGACGCAGTTAACCAGGGCCGTGCAACATTCATGCTCTCCTATGACCTTGCCAAGGGCAAGACTCCTACCAGTGCTTCAATCGGTTACACAATCACCGACAGCAAGTATGTATGGGTTCCTTACCAGAAGGTCACCAAAGACAACTACAAGCAGTTCAGATAAGAATAGCTAGGTTATCATACCCTCTGGTCTAGAATATCTGACCAGAGGGTTTTTCAGACAAAAAGGGGTGTTTCAGCCTCTTGAGGGAATACAATGTATATTCTAGAAATGAACCATGTCTCCAAGTCCTTTCCCGGTGTTAAGGCTTTGGACGATGTTACCCTAAAAGTGAAACCGGGAACGGTGCATGCACTGATGGGTGAAAACGGTGCGGGAAAATCCACCTTGATGAAGTGCCTGTTCGGCCTGTATACCATGGACGAGGGAGATATCTCCTTTAACGAACAGCCGGTTAAAATTGATAACGTAAAAGAGGCATTGAAGCTGGGGATCTCCATGATTCACCAGGAACTCCACCTTATCCCTTACCGTTCGGTTATGGAAAATATCTGGCTTGGCAGATTTCCCCGAAAAGGTGGAGAGAAAAGCCCTTTTATTGACCATGCAACCATGTATGACATGACAGAGAAGCTTCTTGCAGACCTCAACCTGACAACCATACAGCCGACAGACCTTTTGAGGACCCTTTCAGTCTCCAAGGCCCAGAGCGTTGAGATAGCAAAGGCTGTTTCCTATAAATCAAAAATCATCATCATGGATGAGCCAAGTTCTTCACTGACAGAAAACGAAGTCGATCACCTGTTTACCATCATTCGTTCCCTGAAAGCACGTGGGGTGGCCATCATCTACATATCCCATAAGATGGAAGAGATTCTCAAGATTTCAGATGAGGTCTCTATCATGCGGGACGGAAAGTATGTAGGTACGTGGGAAGCAAAAGAGCTCACCACAGCTATGATCATCAAACGAATGGTAGGACGGGACCTTACCAACCGGTTTCCCCCCAGGGTCAGCAATCCTGGAGAAGAACTGTTGAGAATTGATAACTATACCTCACCCAATCCCCGGAGTTTCAAGAATGTCTCCTTTACCCTGCGTAAAG
>CAXYZP010000182.1:0-4084 GCA_964293175.1 uncultured Sphaerochaeta sp. | reverse complement strand
TATCCACCCTAAGGTGCGGGGTATCTCACCTTGCTTTTCCCTCCCTCACTCGGGAGAGCAAACATCGCGATGCTCACTTTCCTCTCGCTTCGTTGGGGGATGAAGAGGTGGTTACCCAATGGCAACTGTCGAGAAAGACTTGGTAGTTTAGGATAATACTTTTACCAGTAATGAAATCAGATGCCCCATTTCTGGGGCATCTGATACTGCATCTCGTATTCTCAATTACGCTTACATTTCAGGATTCTTGATATGGCAGTTGTAGTAGTGCGTCTCACTGAATCTCACCATAGGAGGATACTGCTCTTCACAGATCTTACCAACCTGCTTGTGACACCTTCCTGCAAACGGGCAACCCTTAGGTTTCTTTGCAGGATCAGGAAGACCACCTTCCAGACGGATGGGATCCTTCTGCTTGGTCGGGTCAACTTCCGGCATTGCCGAAAGCAGGGCTTCGGTATACGGATGGAATGGCTTACCCATGACTTCGTCACGCTTGCCGTACTCACAGATCTTTCCCGCATACATCACCATGATCGTATCACTGAGATAGTTGATGACGTTCAGGTCATGGGAGATGAATAGGTAGGTGACTTCACTGTCATGCTGCAAGTCATTGAGCAAGTTCAGAACCGATGCCTGTACAGATACGTCCAGAGCACTGGTGGGTTCATCACACACTATCATCTTGGGAGAGATGGAGAGGGCTCTAGCAATGGCTACACGCTGTTGTTCCCCTCCAGACAGTTGGTTAGGCTTCTTAGCCAGATACTCGCCGCCTAGGTCAACCTTGTGCAACATGGAGATTATCTTCTTTCTGCGCTCTTCCTTGGAACTGATGTGCAACAGGGTTTTCATAGGGCGTCCTATGATCTGTTCCACGGTATGGGAGGGGTTGAGGCTCCGTCCGGGGTTCTGGAATATAAGCTGTATATCCTTGAGTGTCTCAGGGGAGCGCCTTCTCCAACCACGGGTAATATTAGTGCCATCGAAAGTCATCTTACCCTTGGTGGGCTTGTAGAGCCCTGCAACCATATGGCCGGTTGTAGATTTACCACATCCAGACTCACCTACGATTCCCATGACAGTGCCGCTGTTGACTTCAACATCGACACCATTGACGGCATAGACTTTTCTTCTACTTCCATACACTTTGTGAAGATTTTCAAGTTGTAGGATAGAGACCGGTTCTTTTGGTGCCGTTTCTCGAATTCTGGGCTTGCGCTTCTTGGTGATGGTATCTTCAATATCATCTGCATATGCGCGGTCACAGGCTGCCGTATGCTCAGACTCTATGAGTCTCATACCATACTTTGCTTCACAGGTATCATTTCTAGCATCACAGCGGTCAGCATAGGGACAACCACCCTCTACGATACCACGACGGCGTACATAGCCCTTGATGGTATTGAGCTTGGTGTTTTCCTTAACAACTCCACCACGGGGCATACAGTTGATCAAAGCACGGGTATAGGGGTGGGATGGGTGTTCGAATATCTTGGTTTTGGGGCCCTGTTCGACCACTTCTCCGTTATACATGACCACTATCTGCTCAGATACTTTGTTTATAACACCCATATCATGGGAGATATAGACAAGGGACATATTAAGTTTATCCTTAAGATCCTTAATGGAATCAAGGATGACAGCCTCTGTGGTAACATCCAAAGCTGTAGTGGGTTCATCCAGTATCATGATGTCCGGCTTGCAAAGAATGGCCATGGCGATACAGATTCGCTGCTGGATACCACCACTAATCTGGTGAGGGTAGCGCCTGGCAGTTCCTTTGGGGTCGCCAATATTCATCAGTTCCATAGCGGCAATTGTGGCTTTTCTCGCTTCACTCTTGCTGAGCTTCTGGTGCATGATGCCAACCTCATCAAGTTGGAACCCGATGGTCAGGGCAGGGTTGAGACTGGTGGAAGGATTCTGAAAGACCATAGCGATACGGTTTCCCCGTATCTTGTCCATTTCAGATTCCGTATTCTCCATCAAGTCCTTGCCGTTGAAGATGATAGTACCATCCATCTCCGCATTGGGAGCGAGATAGCGCATAATCGAGAAGGCTAGGGTAGACTTACCACACCCTGACTCTCCGATTATACCTATGGACTCATTCCTTCCCAAGGATAGTGATACATCACGCACCGCTGAGAATTTACCATCAAAGGTATTGAATTGGACATTCAGATTTTGAATATCAAGTATTTTATCGTTCATGAATTAGTACCTTGCTGACAAAGTCAGAGAAAATCGAGATTGCTATAACCAGGGAGGCGATAGCAAAGGCGGGAAATAGGACAGCCCAAGGAGCCTGTGAAATGATGGGCTTGTTTTCGATGACCATCATTCCCCAGTCCGGGGTCGGGGGTTGGAGTCCCACTCCCAAGAAACCCAAGGAAGCGACCATCATGATGGAGTAGGCAAACCTTGCGGTAGCCTCTACAAGGATGGGTCCTGTGGTGTTGGGAAGAATCTCGACAAACATGATGTAGAGGTGGCTTTCGCCTCTGATCCTAGCGGCCGACACATACTCCTGACTTTTTTCTGTCAACAGGACACCTCGTGATACCCTGGCAGTTGCTGGGATAAAGGCTATCGAGACGATAAGAGTCAGGGAGAAAATGCTTGAATCTCCTAGGATTCCCAATACCACCATGGAAAGTACCAAGGGAGGGATAGCCATGAGGATGTCCATAGCCCTAAGAAAGGCAGCATCTAATTTTCCGCCAAAATATCCGGCTATAAAGCCAAGAAGAACACCCAATACCGTCGATACGATGGAGGTCATAAGGGCAACCGTAAGGATCGACCTGCTTCCATACACGATTCTTGAAAGAATATCGCGACCCATGCTGTCGGTTCCCAACAAATGTCCCTCTTGTCCGGGGCCTACCATTTGATTGGCGGAATCCATGGCTGTATGGGTGTGGGTCACTAAAAGAGGGCCAAACAAAGCTACAAATATCCAAAGTACCAGAACACTGATCCCTATAATTGCAAGGGGGTTTTTTTTCAATTGAAACATAAAGTATTTCATTATCGCTGACCTCCTTGTAATCGGACTCTAGGATCGAGATAGCTGTACAGAATGTCTGTCAGCATCGTTGATAGGGAGAATATGACGGTGATCAACAGGACGCACGCCTCAATGAGGGGAACGTCGCGTGTCTTGATCGCAGTCATGAGCAAGCTGCCCATCCCTGGGAATCCGAAGAGTGTTTCTACAACGACCAGACCTCCGAACAACCATCCCATATTCATTCCGATGATGGTAATGGTAGGAAGTAGGGCGTTTTTTAGTGCGTGTCGGTATATGACATACTTGCGTGGCATTCCCTTCAGCACTGCAGCTCTGACATAATCTGAGTGCATAACCTGAATCATAGATGAGCGTTGCATCCTGGATACATATCCAAACATGACAAAAGTAACTGATATGGCAGGCATAACCAATATTTCAAGGTTGCTGAACAAGCTCTCTCCGATGGGGATGACACTGACAATAGGCAACCACTTCAGCTGCACACCGAATATGGTGATAAGGAAAACACCTGAGACAAACTCAGGCAAGGCCATAGTGGCCAATCCAAAGAACGATACTATCGAGTCTGTGGGTTTATTCTCCTTTACCCCTGCCAACACTCCAAAAAACATGGAGAGCGGGACAAAGATAAGAAATGCTGTCAGGGCGAGAATCATGGAGTGACCAACTCTACGCCAAAGGATCGAATTAATCGAAACCCCCTGCATATAGATGGAATCCCCCAGATCTCCGGTGACAACCCCTCCTACCCACCGGAAATACCGTTGGAGGACAGGATCGTTCAACCCCCGAGCCTCACGCAGGGCCGCTACGGCCTCATCTGTGGCACTCTGTCCCAAAATCATCTGAGCGACATCTCCTGGCATAATTTCTACCAGCATGAAGATGATGAAGGACATAACGGCTAGGGTCACAAGAAGTGACCCCAACCTTTTAGAAATAATGGTTAATGTTCTATTCATTTTATATCAGTGTATTTGTACTGGGGTAGCATTGTCAACGGTTGTTTATACCCAGTGACACGGTCGTTGATGCCCA
>CAXYZP010000181.1:0-4127 GCA_964293175.1 uncultured Sphaerochaeta sp. | reverse complement strand
TTAGCTGGGGTGCTGGAAAGAGTGGAAACTTGAGTGTCAGCAACAACATGCCCTATCAGCAGATAGGCAAGTTCACCACCTACTTCGACTCGTTCAAATACACCTTACTCAGTTCATTCTTTACCCATCCCCAACAGACCGGTAACCAGAATGATATTGCCGATGGCATGAAAATGTTCCTGGCACACCGTGTGGAATTGAGGTTCCTCAAGGATAAGGCAAGCTTTGCTCTCACCGAATCTATGATGTACCAGAGCAGCACAGGCTCCATAGACCTACGCTTCCTCAACCCTGTAGGCTTCTACCATAATCAGTACATTAGGGGAAACTCAAACTCCATGCTGGTCTTCGAAGGAGACTACACTCCCATCAAAGGATTGAATATCTATGGCCAGTTTGGAGTGGATGAAATTGCTTTTGGAGAACCTGTTCCTCCAGCAAGTGGCGCTCATCCTACGGCCTTTGCCTATCTTTTAGGTGTTCAGGGCAAAATGGGTTTAAAAAAGGGTGTTTTAGGCATTGCTCTGGAAGGTGTTTATACCGATCCGTTCTTCTATCTACGTGAAAAATTTGATGGAACTGATAAATATGGAGTCGGCTATGATGGCATTATACGAGTACTTGCACACAACATGAAAAACCTCAGATATGTGCAGGGCTATACCTATGGTGGAGATGCTATAGTAGGAAATCTTTTGGTGGACTATGAAGTTCCAGGATCGTGGAAAGCTTCGATCAATACGATGTTCATGGCTCATGGTATTCTAGACTTCAATAGCGAATGGACTCCCTATACAGCAACTTCTGGAGGAGTGCCTACAACCCCATCAACGCAAAATCCCTTTGATTCGGCAGAAACCGGCCCTGTGGAGTACTCCTTGCTCCTCAATCTTGTAGGAGAGGTCAGCCTAGCAGAAGGGTTAGCTCTCTCAGCCCATCTCTCCCTGCCCTTTGTCTGGAACAAGGATAATACAGCAGCTGCGATGGTATCAGACTATCAGTTGAGTGTTGGAGTGCATTACAGCATCTAATCAAAGAACAAAAACTCCCTCCGGCATTTTTACTGGAGGGAGTTTTTTATACTTTTGCTATGCTCAGTACGAATCATGCAAAGGTGTACATATGTACCAAGATGCACGTACATCGACGTTTATCACCCGCACTTCAGAGAAGCAGGACTTCAGTTCGCTTGCGCAATTCTTCATCTCTTTTTCTGCACCTTTGATAAAACGGAAGTAATCCCCGCCCTCGGCCCACTCAACGAAGGAGGTCAGAAGCGAACGTTTCTGGTTGTAGTCGTAGATGATGACATACTCCTTAGTCACCCTACCCATCTCCTTGTAGAGGCGCTTTCGCTCATCTGGCTTCAAGCCATGGGCAACATAGGAAGCGATGGATATGTCAAAGGACCGGCCTTCAAAGGGAAGACCCTCAAGAACATTGGCTTGGATGAAGCGGATATCCTGAGTCTTAGTCTTGCGTTTCGCAATTCCTAGCATCTTCGCCGCAGGTTCGATACCGGTTACTTCAAGGCCATTACTCCTGAGAACTGAGCACAGGGCTCCTGTACCACTGCCTACGTCCAGGACAGTTCTAAAGCTTGTGAGGTCAAGTTCGGGTTGAACCCGCTGTATTACTTCTGAAAATTTTCTTTTCTGTCTTGTGAAGAACAGGCCATATATTGGGGCTATGGTGTTGAACAAGAGATGATGAGCTTTGTCTGTTTTTCTGGTCTCGTTCTCATTCTTTTGGTTCAAGAGGTTCTCCTTTGTAGTTCTCCCTATATGCTAAACTATGACACTTCCAGAGTATACAGCAGGAGGGCCCTCGCAAGCGAAGGCCCTCCTGAATAAAATCTAATACTATCTGACAGTTCTAACCTAGGCAGACACTAGTGTGTCCCTTAGCTTAGAGTACGCGGAAAGCGTCACGTCCTGCATACTTAGCGGTATCGCCGAGGTAGTCCTCGATGCGCATCAGCTGGTTGTACTTGGACATACGGTCAGAACGGCTCATGGATCCGGTCTTGATCTGCCCAGTCTCGAGTGCGACTACGAGGTCAGCAATGAAGTTGTCCTCAGTCTCACCTGAGCGGTGAGAAACAATGGCGGTATAGCCGTTACGTTTTGCAAGGTCAATTGCCTCAAAGGTCTCGGTAAGGGTACCAATCTGGTTAACCTTAATGAGAATGGAGTTTGCAACCTTCTTCTCAAGACCCATCTTCAGACGTTCAGCGTTGGTTACAAAGAGGTCATCACCAACGAGCTGCACCTTGTCGCCAATACGATCGGTGAGCATCTTCCAACCTTCCCAGTCATCCTGATCCATGCCATCTTCAATGGAGATGATAGGATAACGGTTACACCAGTCTTCCCACATGTCTACCATCTGGACGCTGGTAAGCTTCTCACCAGTGGTCCACTTGAGGGTATAGGTCTTGGTCTTAGCGTCGTAGATCTCAGAGACAGCAGGGTCTAAGGCGATCATAAAGTCCCCATCACGACCGGTGGTATACCCAGCCTTCTTGATAGCTTCCATGTTGACCTCGAGGGCCTCTTCGTTTGACTGGAGGTCGGGAGCGAACCCGCCTTCATCACCGACGTTGGTGTTATATTTTCTGCTTGTAAGAACTGCTTTCAGGTTATGGAATACTTCAGTGGTCCAACGAAGTCCTTCGTGGATGGAAGAAGCGCCAATTGGCATTACCATGAACTCCTGGAAGTCAACCTTATTATCACTGTGAGCTCCGCCATTGAGGATGTTAGCCATCGGAACAGGCAGAACGCATGAGTGATAGGCACCAAGATACTTGTACAGAGGCAGACCGAGGAAATCGGCTGCTGCGCGGGCTACCGCCATGGAAACACCAAGGATGGCATTAGCACCAAGCTTTGCCTTGTTGGGGGTTCCGTCGAGGGCGATCATGGCGCGGTCAATAGCTACCTGGTCAAGAGCATCCATGCCTTCAAGTTCGGGAGCAATGATATCGTTGACGTTGTCAACTGCTTTCAATACACCTTTGCCCATGAAGCGCTTCTTGTCGCCGTCACGAAGTTCTACAGCTTCGTGTACACCAGTTGATGCACCAGAGGGTACTGCTGCGCGACCCATGGAGCCATCCTCAAGAATAACGTCTACTTCGACGGTGGGGTTACCACGTGAGTCAAGGATTTCCCTGGCTTCGATAAATTCAATAATGCTCATGAATACACTCCTAATATGTTATCTGGATTACTCTAATAATATCGTATCTTTTAGCTGTAATGTCAAGGTAAGTGGAACTTTGACACTCTAGTCAAATCAATGATTGCATAGTACAATTTGGCCATGGACACTGAAAAAACCCGCATTCAACTCCCTTTGCTCACAGAACACCTGCTTGATACCATCATATTCGCCATGGAAGACCAGAACGACGATTATTACCTCGACCTGCTTGCAGGTGAAGTTGTCTCTGATCAGTCAAAGCGTATGCTCGCTTGGGATGAAGAGATCGCAGATGATGATGATCGCTATTTAGACATCCCCGACTGGCAACCGTCAGATGGGTTTCTGGTCATGGAGAAGTTTGCAAATCAGGTGCGCAATCCCATGTACAAAGAAAAACTCATCGGAGCTCTTCAAGCAGGGAAAGGGGTGTTCAGGCGTTTCAAGGATGTCATCGGCGAGCAAGCCTCCCTCGAAAGGGAGTGGTTCGCCTTCAAGGACGACCAGCTCAAACTAGCAGTCTACGCCTGGTACAGGGAACATGACGCCTCCCTACAGCTGCTCGAACTCAATCTCGAACCAGAAGAGCTTACCGACGACATCCTCCAGGAAGACTTCGTAATTGGCAGTTCAGTCGATACATTTCCTTCCCAGGAGATCCTAACCCTACAAACCACCCTGCTTGAGGAAATGCAACAGGGAAATGCACTGCAACAGAAGCTACTCCTGCTCTTGGCCCCCAGGCTCAAGACCATGCTGAAAACCACCCAATTCATCTATGCCAGGACAACGGAAGGCGAACTACCTGGCTTCATAGCCTATGAAATCATCGAGGCGCATACAGTAAAGATTCACTTTTTTGGCAACAAGAGAGAGTATCGGGGGATGGGTCTGTTCAGATTTCTCTTTGACCACTTCTG
>CAXYZP010000180.1:0-4136 GCA_964293175.1 uncultured Sphaerochaeta sp. | reverse complement strand
ACGCATCTATATGGGAGAGAATCTGTTAATGATTTTTATCATACACCACAACTATATACATATAGATCAATGATTTATTGTTTTTTACCTGTACTTTGTCAGTTTCTAAAAGTCTTGACAGTAACCCTAAAATATTCGATAGTCGGAAGTAAGTCGTGAAGGCTCAGAGAAGTGATTTCTCTGTGATATCTATGCCTGAAACGCATGGAGGGAATGGAAAAGATTGAAAGGCGTTGAAATTACAGTTGGACAGGTCTCCAGAGCATATGGAACATTCAAAGCACTCGATAATGTGAGTGTTACAATAGAAAAAGGCGAGTTTTTCTCTCTTTTGGGACCATCAGGGTGTGGCAAAACCACACTACTCAGGATTATTGCAGGATTTGACTATCCCGATAATGGAACTGTAGAGTTTGATGGAAAAGACATCCTGCCTTTGCCACCTGACAAACGGCAATCAAATACAGTCTTCCAAACCTATGCCCTCTTTCCCCATCTCACGGTCTATGAAAACGTTGCATTCCCCCTACGCCTTAGGCGTGTGGGAAAAGAAGAGCTCGACAGCAGGGTACGTGAATACGTCCGCCTAGTCCAGCTTGAAGAGCACATCGATAAAAAGCCCTCAATGCTCAGTGGAGGACAGAAACAGCGTGTGGCCATCGCAAGGGCTCTCATCAACGAACCCAGTGTTCTGCTCCTTGACGAACCACTATCAGCACTCGATGCCAAACTGAGGCAGAACCTCCTTATCGAACTTGACGTGATTCACGACAAGGTCGGTATTACCTTTATCTATGTAACCCATGACCAGAGCGAGGCCCTCTCAGTCTCTGACCGCATTGCAGTCATGAACAAAGGGAAGATATTGCAGATCGGCACCCCATATGAAATCTATGAAGCCCCAGCTACCCGCTTTGTCGCCCAGTTCATAGGCGAGTCAAACATCTTCCCCTGCACAGTGCTCACCTGCGAGCCTTTTGAGGACGAGTATATGCTCACCGTCGATGTGCCATCACTCGGTGGGATTGTCACCGTCACTGACTACGATGCACTGGAAATCGGTGCAGAGGTGGACTTTACCGTCAGACCAGAAAAGGTCAGGGTCACACCAAACCCTCCCAAGACCACACATAAGTACATAAATTCCTATAAAGGTGTTGTTGATGAGCCGGTATACTCTGGCTTCCAGTCAAAGTTCTACATTCGCCTTGATAATGAACAGAAGTCCATCATCAAGGTATTCAAACAGCATACGGCCTTCCTAGACGAAGGACCTGAGATTGAATGGCGTGACACCGTCTATGTCAGCTGGGCTGCCTCAGACGGGTATATTGTCAAGGTGACAGACCGATGAAGAAGATAATGAAACCCAAGGAGCGTGAACAACTTCTAGGGACAACCTATGCCTTCCCGATGGGAATCTGGTTTACCTTCTTCTTCACCATCCCCCTTGCGATCATAGTCCTGTACAGTTTTCTCAAGCGAGGACTCTATGGAGGAGTGGTATGGGAGTTTACTCTCGATGCCTATAGGCAAATGTTCAATCCGAGCTTCGCAAAAGTGGTGGTCCGTACCCTGTGGATCAGCATCTTGGCAACCGTGGTGAGCATCCTTATAGCAATACCGTGCGGATATGCCATGGCAAAGAGCAAATACCAGACCTTTCTATTATTTCTCATCATCATTCCGTTTTGGACCAACTCACTTATCCGCATCTATGCATGGATATCGATTCTCTCCACTGAGGGCTTTATCAATACGCTGCTGATCAAGATGGGCATCCTTACCGAAGGGGTGCAGCTCATCTACAACAACGGGGCAGTGGTGCTGGTGCTCATCTACATGTACCTCCCCTTTGCTATCCTGCCACTGTTCACCACTATAGACAAGTTTGACTTTGCCCTGCTTGATGCTGCTCGCGATCTCGGTGCGACCAAGTTGGAGTCAATCGTCAAGGTCATGTTCCCCAATATTAAAAGTGGCTTGAGCACAGCCTTCATCTTTACCTTCATCCCCATATTCGGTGCCTATACGGTTCCGTTGCTCGTCGGTGGAAAAGATTCGACCATGATAGGTAATATCATCGTCGACCAAGTATCCAAAACGCGTAACTGGCCCTTGGCATCCGCATTCTCCATGGTGCTTACCCTCATTTCCCTCGTTGGAGTGTTCTGGATGCTTTACAATGGCAAACGTGAACAACAACAGCTAAAGAAGACGACCCCACAATCGCTCGAGTTGAGCATTCGTAAGCACCACTCGCGCAAGGGGGCAAAATGAAAAAGCATCAGTACAACAAAAAAAGTAACCTATCCTTCTCATTTGCCATGCTGTACCTGACTATCATATTCTTGTTTATTCCCCTTTTTGTGGTTGTCTTTTTCTCCTTCAACAACTCCAAGGGTATGCAGTGGAGCCATGCATCGCTGATCTGGTATAAGAAACTGATCTTTGAAAGCCCTTCGCTATGGACAGCTTTCAAGAATAGCCTCATCATCGCCCTCACCAGCAGCATCACAGCAACTTTTTTGGGAACCCTGGCTGCCATCGGCATCAAATGGTACCGTTTCAAAGGCAAGAGCTATATCACTACCATAAGCTATCTCCCCATGGTCCTGCCTGAAGTAATCATCGGTATCTCGATGCTTATATTCTTTTCTGCTGTAAAGGTTAGGCTTGGAATGTTCACTATCTTTGCAGCCCATACGACCTTCAACCTTCCGTTTGTTTTTATGATGGTATCTGCCCGCCTCGATGAGTTTGACTACTCTACAGTGGAAGCGGCACGTGATCTTGGGGCCAACGAAGGCCAGACCTTGCGCAAAGTTATCATCCCCACCATCATACCGGGGGTGTTATCAGGATTTCTCATGTGTATAACCATGTCCCTTGAGGACTTTGTCATTACATTTTTCGTATCAGGGCCCGGTTCGGGTACCTTGTCTCTCTATGTCTATTCCAAGATCCGCTACGGCGTATCACCGGTGATAAACGCACTGACCTTTGTCATGATATTAGGTACCATGGTCATAGCCTTCACGTTTAGACGATTTCTTAAAACTGTGGCTGCAAGCAGCTAAGGTTCGGAGGCAACAACACGTTCAGGAGGTGCGCTTTGCACAAACTTTCAAAACTTTTCATAATCAGCCTTATGGCTTTCACCCTTGTTTTCCTTACAGGATGTCAGAAAGGCTCAGATAAGAGCGGCAAGCTCTACCTCTATAACTGGACCTATTACACTCCCGATTCCCTAGTCAAGAAATTTGAAAAAGAGACTGGTTTTGATGTCATCATCGACAACTTTGCCTCCAATGAGGAAATGTTTGCCAAAGTCATGGCCGGAGGCAACAAAGGCTATGACATCATCTTCCCCTCCTCTGACTACACATCCATCATGATCAAGCTGGACAAGGTGGAGAAGCTGGACCACAGCAAACTGCCCAATCTCAAGTATGTCAGTCCGACCATCAAGCAAAAAGCCTCCTACGACCCAAACATGGAGTATTCGGTTCCCTACTTCATGGGATCGAGCGGCATAGCGGTCAATAAGGAAAAGGCTCCTCTAGACTATGCGCGCGACTGGTCCATTTTTGCAGACAAGCGAATGAACGGCAGAATGTCCATGCTCGATGATATGCGTGAAGTCATGGCAGCAGGCTTGAAGCATCTAGGATACAGCGCAAATTCCACCAATGACCAAGAGCTGAAGGAAGCCACAGATCTCATCATCAACGAGTGGAAACCCAACCTTGTCAAGTTTGACTCGGAATCCTTCGGCAAGGCCTTCAGCCAAGGCGAGTTCTGGGTATCGCACAGCTATCCTGAAAATATTTTTGCAGAGATTCCCAAAAAGAAGTGGAAGGATATCGACTTCTTCATCCCTGAGGAGGGAGGCATGATGTACATAGACAACATGGTCATCCCTAAGGGAGCAAACAACAGCGAAGCCGCGCATGCTTTCATCAACTTTATGCATGATCCGAAAAACCATGCAGAATTCCTTGATGAGTTTGGCTTTCCCCCTACCACCAATACAGGGGCAGCAAAACATATGGAAAGCCACATCTATTTCTTTACTTCTGAGGATATGGACAATTCTGGCAACCTTGATGACCTGGGCCCCGATTTGGGAAAAT
>CAXYZP010000179.1:0-4181 GCA_964293175.1 uncultured Sphaerochaeta sp. | reverse complement strand
CTTTCAAGGCCTTCTCTTTCATCGATCGCTATGCATTCTATGAACGGCCACAAAAGGCATATGCCATTGTGGCGACCGGCGAGAAATCCCTGTATGCCAATGTGTTGCTGAAGAAAGGGGTCGTGCTCTAGGGTATCGGTTCTGTCCAGAGCTTCTTGTACTGTTTCGGGCTCATATGCATATGAGCCCGAAACTGGCGAGAAAAGTAATTCGCGTCTGAAAAGCCTGTTGCTTCTGACAGTTCCTCTATGCTCATCTCTCGCTTGAGGATAAGCGAACAGGCATAGGCTACGCGCCTATGGATGTGAAACTCTACAGGGGCCCACCCTGTGTACGCCTTGAACTGTCTGTTCAAGGTGCTTGAACTCATGTTTGCTACAGATACCAACTCCTCGAGGGTGAGGGCCCTGTCTAGATTTTGCTCTATGAAGCAGATGATAGGAGCGAGTCTGTCTGCTGTGGTCGGAACGGAAGACTGCCCTTTGGGGTTGTGAATTCGTGCGATTTTGATGACCATCTGCAATATCTTTGCATAGGCCATTGTAGCAGAACCCTTGCCAAACCCGGGTCGTTCACTCTCGGCCTTTATATCCCGTAACAGAAATATTATTTCTGTCAGCTGATAGCTGGTAAGTCTGCATATGGGAATTTTATCTTCTTTCTGCATGAAAAATGTTTTAAACCCCGGCATCTCCGATAGGTCAGGCATCTCTTTAGAAAATACATCGCTGCCAATTAAGATATTATATAATATGAGGTTATCTATCTTATCATACCCATGCAACACCCCTGGGCGCATAAACAGGACAGAACCTTCACCTATAGGGTTTTCACCCTCTCTGGTGAGGTGAGTTCCCTTGCCGGAAACTACTACCACCAACTCATAAAAATCGTGGCTATGTAAGGAATAGGGGATTTCTGGATCGCGAAGCATCACCTTTACTTTTAGGCTGTTTTCCTTAAAAAACACCCCTTCCTGAAGAATTTGGTATGACATGACCAAATCGTGCTATAATTTGATTATTCTGTCAAGGCAGATTTTCAAAAAGGTGTCAGACTTACAGTAGGAGAAAGAATATGACAACCTATGAGATAGCAAAAGAAGCATATGCCAAGTTTGGTGTTGATACAGAAACAGTTCTTGGTGAGCTGGCCTCCGTTCCCATTTCCATACATTGTTGGCAGGGTGATGATGTCGGCGGATTTGAAAAACCCGACGCTACCTTGGGTGGAGGAGGGATTCAGACTACAGGAAACTATCCCGGCAAAGCTAGAAATATCAGCGAGCTCCGTCGCGATCTTGAAAAAGTACTCTCCTTAGTTCCGGGAAAACACCGCCTAAACCTCCATGCAAGTTATGGTGAGTTCGGTCCAACCTTTGTAGACCGTGACCAGATCGAAGAGAAACACTATCAGGGATGGGTAGACTGGGCAAAGAAAAACAATGTCCATCTCGATTTTAACGGTACCTTCTTCAGCCATCCTTTTGCAGAAGACGGCTATACCCTAGCCAGTAAGGATGAGACGATTCGCTCTTTCTGGATAGAACATGAGAATCGTTGCAGACGAATTGCAGCTTGGATCGGACGTGAGCAGAAGAGCCCCTGTATCCTCAACACCTGGATTCCCGATGGTGCAAAGAACCTGACAGTCGACAAGTTCGGCTACCGCGCGATTCTCAAGGAGTCCCTAGACGAGATCTTCGCCACAAAATATCCCAAAGAAGAGATGGTCGACGCCTTGGAAACCAAGTTGTTCGGCATAGGCAGCGAAGCATTTGTAGTAGGCTCGCATGAGTTCTATATGAACTACGCCATCAGGAATGAGAAGATGCTCTGTATTGATATGGGTCACTTCCATCCTGAAGAGGACGTTTCGGATAAAATTTCTTCCCTTCTGCTTTTTGATGATGAGATACTTCTACACATCAGCCGCCCCATGAGATGGGACAGCGACCATGTCGTCCTGTTCAATGACAAGGTGAAGATGGTGGCAGAAGAGCTGGTACGAAGCGGCAAGCTTGCCACTACCCATATCGGCCTTGACTTCTTCGATGCCTCCATAAACCGCGTAGGGGCATGGGTAACCGGAACTAGGGCAATGAGAAAGGCCCTGCTCTTTGCCATGCTGCAGCCTATGGATCTTCTTGTTCGTTATGAAGAGACTGACAATGGCTATGCCAAAATGGCCCTGCTCGAACAGCAGAATGTCCTTCCCTTTGGCTTTGTCTGGGAGGAATTCTGCAAAAGAAGCGGCATAGCTCTCGATGACGAACTCATTACGTTGGTCGGAGAGTATGAAGCAACTGTTCTAGGAGATCGTGAATGAGTATTGAAAAATTGATTTCTGAATCCCGCCGGTATGGCAGTGATGAAAAGTTTGTTCTTCTCGGAGGTGGAAACACCTCCTATAAAAAAGATGGGGTGCTCTATGTGAAGGCCTCAGGCAAGGAACTTGCAACCATTGATCTGCAGGGATTTGTAAAGATGGATCTCCCCAGTATGGATAGCATATGGGCCAACACCTACTCCTTTGATGACGATGAGCGTGAGGAAGAGGTGCTTAAGGATATGATGGCCTACCGCTTGGAGGGTGAAACTGCCCGTCCTTCGGTAGAGGCTCTGCTGCATGCCCTGCTTCCCTATCCCTATGTGGTGCATCTCCATCCGGCTTTGGTCAACGGAGTAACCTGTTCTAAGGAAGGGGAGCGCGCCATTGCACGCCTTTTCCCAGAGGCCCTCTGGATTGAGCTGGTCAAACCGGGCTTTATCCTTGCGAAGATAGTTCGCGAGCGGTTGGCATTACGGAAACAGGAGACGGGCAAGACAGCCTCTGTGATATTCCTGCAGAACCATGGTGTCTTTGTGGGAGGCGAGAGCCTTGAGGATATTGCACACGAATATGACTCTATCCTGAAGACCATTGAGGATAGGTTGGTGCGTAAGCCTGACTTTACCCCCCTGGCGATGGATGAAACGAAGAGAGCCTCTATTTCCGCCACCTTGGAAGAGCTTACGGGTAAGAAGATAGTCTCTACGCTAAACCAAGAGCTTGCGCGTTATCTTACCTCTGCTGAGGCCTTTGCTCCAGTCGCTTCCTCCTATACCCCAGACCACATCGTCTACAGTGGATTCAAGCCGTTATGGGTAGGTGAGGACGATTCTGTGCTTAAGGCATTCAAAGCGTTTGAGAAGCTCAACGGTAATGAACCGAAGATAATCTGTGTCCAGAATACCGGAGTTTTCTCGGTCGGCGAGAAACCTCTTCCCCTGTTCCTTGATACCGTAAGCGTTGGTGTCTACACAGAAAGCTTCGGAGGTCCCCTGTTTATGGATGAGGATATGATCCTGTTCATACGGAACTGGGAAGTGGAGAAGTATCGCAGCACCCTGAGTGCTGAATAGGCTATTTGATCCGGGTATCCGGTTGCATATAGATTTCGGATTTTCCGAAAAAAAGAAAAAAGGAGAGTTTGTATGAAAAAAACACTGTTGATTGTTCTCATCATTGCAATGGCAATGGGAACCGTATTTGCACAGGGCACAAAAGAAGATGCCTCTGCAAAAGAAAAAGAGATCGTCATTCTTGGAAAGAGCATGGGAAATGGTTTCTTTGATGCTTGTTTCAATGGAAGTGAAGAGGCTGCCAAGGAAATCGGTGGTATAAAAACCACATATATGGCTCCTACCCAAGCAACAGCTGAAGGTCAGATTGAGATTATTGAGTCCCTAATCGCACAGCGTGTTGATGGTATTGCCATCTCCGCCAACGATGCAGACGCTCTTATCTCCGTTGCAAAGAAAGCAATGGCCGCTGGTGTAAAGGTTATTTCCTTTGATTCCGGTATCAATGTCGGTGGACGTATTGTCGACCTTCTGCCCAGTAACGCTGAGCTTATCGGTCGTCAGCAGATTCAGCTTGCAGCAGAACTAACCGGACACACCGGTGAAGTTGCCGTGCTGTCAGCCTCTGCCCAGGCTACCAACCAGAACCTCTGGATTGACTGGATGAAGGAAGAGATCAAAGATTCCAAGTACTCAAAGATGAAGCTTGTGGAAGTAGTCTATGGCGATGACGCCCCAGACAAGAGCTACCGTGAAGCCGTCTCCTTGATGAAGAAGTACCCCAACCTCAGAGCCATCATGTGCCCGACCACTGTCGGTCTGCTCGCAACTGCTCAG
>CAXYZP010000178.1:0-4184 GCA_964293175.1 uncultured Sphaerochaeta sp. | reverse complement strand
GGCAATACCGTCCAACTCTGACCGTGCACTCTTCTTCCCTTGGGCATCAAAGCGGTGCAGATCATGCAGGCGGGGCGATCCATCAAAGGAAACTCCTACCAAAAAATTATTATTTTTGAAAAATGTGGCCCAAGATTCATCGATATTTGTGCCGTTGGTCTGGAAAGCGTAATTGATGGTCGAACCTTCTGTATTGAGACGATGTACCGCTTCTACAAACTTCTCATAGAACGAGAGTCCTATCAGGGAGGGCTCACCCCCTTGGAAAACAAATGAGCAGTTTTTAGCCTCTGCTAACCCTTTGGTGATGATAGCCATCATCACATCATCTTGCATGAATGGGCGTTGGCCAACCTCCCTATGATCGGCTGTCTCATGATAGAAACAGTAATCACAGGCAAGATTACAAGCAGAGGAAGAGGGCTTTATCATCAGGGTGATGTGGTTTCGTTTCATACTACCATGCCTTTTATATCCTAGTTCCGTATGTCTTGGATAGAAGTTCCACTGAAAATAGTTGGCTTGAAGACATATGAATAATCATGAATTTTATATTCGTTATCGTAAATCATCTGAAAGATTCGTGTCCCGACTTCAAACCCCATCTCAAAACCGGGATGAATCGAGCTGGTGATGCCACCTTCTTGCCAATCAGTATCGGAATAATCGAAGCTGACTATAGAAAAATCCTTCGGAACAGTTTTACCATGCTTGGCCAATAAGCGCAACACGCTCTTGAGAATCATGTAGTTGCAACAGACAATAGAGGTGCACTTCGGCAGTGCCTTAAGGAACCTCCAAAGAGAGCGAAACAGCTCTTTTTCGTCTTGCATGTCATCAGAGATTAGCCATTTCACGTAGCTGTCATCATAGGTGGCGCCATACTTCTGCAGGGCACGCACATACCCCTTATATTTCTCAATGCCCTGGTAGTTGTCATAGACAAAAATACCAGCGATGTGGCGATGCCCACACTCAGCAAGCCTTTTGACCAACTCGTCAGCACACTCTCCATCAGCAATGGTAACCTTGGGGAAATTGGAACCTGCATAAAAGTTATTGTAAAATATGACAGGAACATTCTTCTCATACAAGTCAGAGTAGCAGTCGAGATTGAGGTTAATCATACTCGCCTTCACTCCGTCAACAATAAGGGCATGAAAGCCTTTTGCACATGCCATGAGGCATTTACGTTCATTTATCAGCTTGTTGTCTGTGTAGAAAATCTTCAGTTCAACGGACTTTTCAGAAAGGGCACTTCTGATACCTTTCACGAGATTGGAGTTAGCATTATAATCCTGACCCTGGACAATAACACCAATCTTAAGCTCGCCATCCTCTGGCAAGGACTCGTGCATCAATATGCGTTTCCTATTAAAGAAGGTGCCGCTACCCTTGACGGTATAGACAACACCCTCATCAACCAACAGCCTGATAGCTGTCCTTACGGTCTCCCTACTGACACCCAGCTTATTGCACAGGTAGTTTTCTGAGGGGATCCTCGTGTTTTCAGAAAATTTTTGCTGGTCTATGAATGTCCGAATGTACTCATAGACCTGCTCATACTTCTTAGTGCTTGCCTTTACCCTGTGAGTCGTCTTCAATGCGTACTTCCTTATGCTCAGCCTGTACTATCCAATCGGCCAAACGCTCCCTTAAGACGAGCTTATCACGAGTGTAGGCCTTGTCGTAGATCAGATTGGTTAGTTCAAAGGGATCCTTCTCCAAATCATACAGGAAATCATCGACATAGACATCACTGTCCATATCGGTGCCACCATTCTTGCCAGGGGCATAGACTGCATATTTGAACTTAGGGGTGCGTATGCAACGACCGACTCGGCTCTCTGATATCTGGGCGAATATTTCATTGATTCGAGCAGGATCTTTCTTTGCAACCACATCAGCCAAATCTTCTCCGATCATCTTAGAGCCGACATCGACGCCGGCCATAGAGAGGATGGTCTTGGGCAAGCTTGCCGTACTTACCAGCTCCTCCACCACCTTACCACCGAGGAAAGAACCTCCACGTATCACCAAGGGAATACGGATGGAAGCGTCGTGACAGCTTCGTTTGTAATCATCGTAGCCGTTAAGATGACCATCCTTATTGCGTGTCTTGAAGTGCGAACCATGATCTGAAATATAGATAATGACCGTATTGTCGTAGAGTCCTTTCTGTTTCAGGGTATCGATCAGGCGACCAAGATTTTCATCAAGACTTTCGCAAGCACCCAAATAGTCAGGATACTCTTCCCTATAGTCCCCTTCCAGGGCAGCAAGGTCTCCAGGGATGGGGAACTCCCGGAACTTTTCCTTCGACCCGACAGGACCTTGATAGTGGCCGCTGTCATTCTGATGATGTGGCTCAATATGGGAGACGGTCATGAAGAAAGGTTTTTCACCGTTGTACTGATCGAGGAACTCCAAGGCAAAGTCTGTGATGCAATCGGCACGATAGCCGGTGAACTCGCGCTTGACGTTGTTCTCGTCGTAGACATATCCGCCATACCCATTGGAGGTAAACTCCAATACATCAGAAGTTCTCCAGAAGCCTTCATAACCACCTCGCAGTTCTAAGGGGATGGGTTTTGTATGGTAATCAATGGTGGGGGCCGCTTCCAAGCCTCCGGTGGAGGCGAGATGCCACTTGCCGATATACGCATTCTCATACCCCGCTTCCGTAAGGTAATTGGCCAAGGTCTTCACATCTGTGGGTAGAGCTATATTGTTTCTGAAACATCCTGTCTCTGTAGGATAGAGACCTGTCTGGAATGTTGAACGGCAGGGGCCACAAACCGGCTGGGGGGAGAAGGCAAGATCAAAACGAACACCTTCGTCTGCCATAGTATCGAGATGGGGTGTTATATCCAAAGTCTGGCCATAACATCCACATGTATCAAAGCGTTGCTGATCTGAGAAATAGAAAATAATATTTGGCTTTGCCATCATATACTCCTCTTTGATTCTTTTATCTTATTAACACCAATAATTATGACAGTAAGGACAATCACCACAAGAAATGCTATTGCAATGGGTGACTGCACAAATATCTTATAGCTTCCATCAGAAAGGATAAGCGAACGACGGAAGTTCTCTTCTGTAATGGCTCCTAATACCAAACCAAGCAAGACCGGGATGGTTGAGAAACCCAGCTTATTGAACAAGTATGCAATAACGGCAAATACCAAGGTAACGCCCACATCAAACATCGAGGTGTTGACCGAGAAAGCACCGGCAAAACAGAAGATGACAATGATCGGGGTCAAGATGGAGACAGGGATGGAAACCACCCTGGCAAAATACTTGGTAAGGGCCTTGCCCTGTAAAAACATGAAGATGTTCACAAAGATGAGCCCGATCATGATTGCATACATGGTTACCCCGTGCTTAGCAAACAGGTTGGGACCCGGGGTAAGGCCGTTGATCATAAGAGCTCCCAACATGATGGCCACTGCCCCATCGCCAGGAATACCCATGGTCAGCAAGGGGATTAGGGTTGCACCGGTAACAGCATTATTGGCAGTCTCAGCAGCCGCAATCCCTTCGACCGATCCATTGCCAAACTCATCCTTGAACTTGCTCATCTGGCGGGCACGATCATAGCTGACAAAAGAAGCCATGGAGGCTCCTGTTCCTGGAATGATACCGATGATCACCCCTATGACAGCACTCATCAAAGAAGGTAACGCCATGCGCTTATACTCCTTCTTGGAAATCTTACCGCTCTCTGACTTCACCTCTTCCAGGCTTGAAATCGTTACTTGGTTGCTTTTCTTACTTTTTGCCAAGACTTCACTCAAGGCGAACAGCCCGATAAGACAGATGACCAGATCAAAACCCGAGTAGAGATTGATATTCTTAAAGATGTACCGTGTGGACCCTGTCATGGGGTCCAAGCCAATAGTTGCAATGAAGAGGCCAAAGGCACCGGACATGAGCCCCTTGATAAGGGACTTTTCTGAGACACCCGCGATGACCGTCAGACCGAACAGGCAGACCAAGAAGTATTCGGGAGTCCCCATCTTCTGCGCAAACTTGGCAACCTGGGGTGCAAAGAACAGCAAGGTGAATGCGCTGAAAATCCCTCCGAAGGTGGAGGCCTGCAGGGCTATATTCAATGCTTTTTTACTCTGTCCTTTCCTGGTAAGAGCATACCCGTCAGCCATAGTGGCTGTTGCATG
>CAXYZP010000177.1:0-4184 GCA_964293175.1 uncultured Sphaerochaeta sp. | reverse complement strand
AAAGAAAAATCTTTAGCTCGGGTATATCAATTTCATGAAAATGGAAAATAGAGGCGGCCAAAGCCGCATCAGCCTTTGCTTTGGTAAAGACATCCACAAAGTGTTCCATGGTCCCCGCCCCACCACTGGCAATGACAGGAATACCTACAGCCTCACCCACTCGCCGGGTAATATCCAAGGCAAAGCCCTGCTTCACCCCATCATGTTCCATGGAGGTCAACAAGATCTCCCCACATCCACGATCATAAACTTCCTTAGCCCAGGAAACTACCTCCAATCCGGTAGGAGTCCTGCCTCCATGCACATAGACTTCCCATCCCTCTTCTGTCGGTGTGTCAAACTGGGTATTACGCCTAGCATCAATTGCACAGACCACACACTGCGACCCGTACTGCAAAGATAGGGTATCTATTACAGAAGGGTCTTTCACCGCTTGGCTGTTGATACCAATCTTATCAGCTCCACTATCGAGGAGCACCCCGACATCTGCTGCATTGCGAATACCCCCACCTACGGTAAAGGGAATTCCTATATGGTCGGCAATGCGCCTGACCAAAGCATTAAAGGTAGCGCGGTTCTCCAAGGTGGCCGTGATATCAAGAAAGACAAGCTCATCGGCGCCCTGCCTGCTATAGAGCTGGGCTAGCTCAACAGCATCGCCTGCATCACGCAGGTTGATGAAGTTAACCCCTTTTACCGTCCTACCATCCCGCACATCAAGACAGGAAATAATTCGTTTAGCTAGCATCGGTCTCCTCCTTAAAGCGCATAAGGGCCTCGAGTGTTATGGCCCCTTCGTATATGGCCTTTCCTATAATTGCCCCACCCAAACCTGCCTTATGCAGAGCATAGACATCTTCAATGGAGGAAATCCCTCCCGATGCTATCAGGTGCAAGGAAGACCGAGAAGAGAGCAGTTCGTCATACAGGGCGAACGAAGGACCACTAAGCATCCCGTCAAGGGCAATATCGGTACAGATAACGCGAAAGAAACCCCTCGCAAGATAGGAGTCAATAAACGGACCCACTTGCAGAGAGGTTGTCTCAAGCCACCCATGGGTTGCTATCATACCATTTTTTGCATCGGCACCTAGGATAAGCTTGTCCGATCCATATCGGGCGAGCCAACTCTCTACCAGGGCAGGATCTTGTGCGGCGATAGAGCCGCAGGTGACCATACTCGCCCCAGCATTGAAAGCATCACGAAGGTCGTCGCTACGCTTTATGCCACCACCAAAGTCAATGACAAGACTGGTATTGCTGGAAATTCGTTCCAAGCTCTTCAAGTTTACGATGGTCCCACCCTTAGCTCCTTCCAGGTCCACAAGGTGCAGCCTCTTTAGCCCATGGGCTTCAAAACGCTTCGCCATCTCTAAGGGGTCAGAAGCGTACTCCTTCTTTAAGGAGTAGTCACCTTGACTGAGACGTACGCAAGCGCCTCCAATAATATCGATCGCAGGAATAATATCCATCAGATTTCCTCCAGAAAATTCTTTAGTATCTGCTCACCTACACTACCACTCTTTTCAGGATGGAACTGGCATCCCCTAAAGTTGCCCTTTCGTAGGGAAGCGGTAAACTTCATCGAGGCATATTCACTAGAAGCTATAGTGCCTTCTGAAATCGGTACATAAAAACTATGGACAAAGTAACACCAAAGGGGGTCGGTAAGGCCCGTAAAGAGAGGATCATCCTCAGTCTTTAAGGTATTCCATCCCATGTGCGGGATCTTCTCCCCATTGAAAGCGATGAACTTCTTCACAGTTTCAGGAAAAATACCCAGGCAGGTGGTGTCATGCTCTTCACTGAAAAGGCACATCAGCTGCATACCGAGGCAGATACCCAGGAAGGGCTGCTTCAAGGTAGGTAGGAAGGTATCCAAACCATGCTCTCGGAGATAGGCCATTGCAGTCGAAGCTTCCCCTACACCGGGGAAGATTACCCTGTCTGCCCTTCTGAGCTCAGTATGGTCTTCTGTTACTGTCGCCTCATAGCCAAGACGCTTAAGGGCGCACAAAACAGAACGGGTATTGCCAGCGTTGTATTTGACGATGGCTATCCTCATAAGACTCCCTTGGTGGAGGGCAGAGCATCACTATGGGGATACTTGTGCACAGCCTTCTTCAGGGCACGCGCGAAAGCCTTGAACAGGGCTTCAATTTGGTGATGCATATTCCCCTCCGACACCTTCATAGCCAGATTACACTGGGAGGCATCACTGAAGGACTTGAAAAAGTGCTCGAACATCTCGGTAGGAAAGGTTCCCACATACTCCCGACGGAACGGGACTTCCCACAACAGGGAGGGACGACCGGAGAAGTCCAAGGCCACCTCAGCGAGTACATCATCCATAGTAAGCAGTTCAAAGCCATAGCGGCTTATGCCACGCTTCTCACCCAGGGCCTCACGTACTGCCTGCCCAAGGGCAAGGGCAACATCCTCTACTGTGTGATGCTCATCCACCACCAGGTCCCCATGAGCATGCAAGTTGATATCAAGGCCACTGTGTCGGAGCACCTGGTCCAGCATATGGTCGAAAAAGGGGATATGGGTGTGTATCGCTCCCACTCCAGTCCCATCTAGGTTCACGCTGAGGGAGATCTCCGTTTCCTTGGTATTTCTGGTGACCAGAGCTGTTCTCACCTTGTTTTTAGAATCATCGAGCAGAAAGGAGGCTACAGTGTTCCAGTTGTCACTGACAAAAACACAGGTGTCCTTAAGGTCCTCTTCCAACTCAGGTTCTTGGGAAGAAGGAACAAACCATATCGCTTTACATCCAAGGTTGTAGGCCAGGCGCACATCAGTCTGACGGTCCCCGATGACCACAGAGTTGGTAAGGTCGTACTCACCAGTTTGGTACTTGCCCAGCATCCCTATCCCAGGCTTGCGCCCTGGACAGTTGTCTGCAGGAAGGGAGAAGTCAACATGCAGATCATCAAAAGTTATACCTTCACCTTGCAAGGTCGCCAGAATCCTTTCCTGAGGCTTGTCAAAATCTTCTTGAGGGAAAGAGGGGGTGCCTACCCCGTCCTGGTTACTGACCATGGCAAAGTGAAAAGAGCCTTCCTTACGTATCCTAGCGAGGGCACCAAACACTCCCGGGATGTATATTATCCTCTCAAAGGAGTCGATCTGGTCCTCAATTACAATAATTCCATCACGGTCAAGAAACAGGACCGCCTTATGCATCTTCTTGTTCATTATGCTTCCTCATATGCCCGAAGGGCTGCCAAAAGCTTGTCATTCTCTTCTTTGCTTCCAATAGTTATCCTCAGGCAATTCTCGCAGTAAAGCTCACGGCTTCGGTTTCGTACAATAATACCTTTTTGGGCAAGATAGTGGTAGAGCTCATCTGCATTGCCTACCCTGACCAAGAGGAAGTTTGCATCGCTGGGAAAAAGCTTCACAACACAGGGCAAAAGAGGAAGCTCCTCTTCCATCCGCTTCTTCTCCCTAAGCGTTCCGGCAAGCGTTTCTCTTACCCGGTCAGATTCAGCCAATCCCCTGAGGGCAAGTTCCTGCGAGGGACCACCTACGTTGTAGGGATACTTCATGCTGGTAAGCACTTTGCAAACATCTTCACTTGCCAAGGCGATCCCTACCCTTGCATTGGCCAGGGACCAGCACTTGGAAAGGGTGCGAAGCACCACAAGACGGGGAAACCGAGACAACAGGGTAGCTGCACTTTCGACAGAAGAAAAATCCCAGTAAGCTTCGTCGACAACGGTGATGCCATCGAAGAGACTGCATACCCTCTCGATCTCATCAAGTGGGTATGCATTGCCAGTGGGATTGTTAGGGGAGCAAATAAACAGCACTTTGCTCCTCCCTTCATTCTCGCCCTTTGCTTTTTCTTGCTTGAGAAATCTTTCCAAGCCGACAAAGTCTATGGCAAAGTCGCGAGTAAGGGGAACCTGCTCGACCAACACATCGTTGATATCGGCAAATACACGGTACGCCCCATAGGTAGGGCTCATGATGATTGCCTTGTCCTTGCCCGGGTTACAAAAGCAACGGAACAGATTATCTATGATCTCGTCACTGCCGTTACCTACCACAGTATTGGCAAAAGGAAGACCCAAGACCTCATCGAGGGCCTTTCGAAGCTGGAGACAAAGCGGATCGGGATAGCGGTTGCGCCCCTCGTCCCCTACAAAATCTCTCCAGTTCTCATTGGCATCGAG
>CAXYZP010000176.1:0-4189 GCA_964293175.1 uncultured Sphaerochaeta sp. | reverse complement strand
TTATTATGCAGGCAGTGACTGGCGCGGTACCTATGAAAAGGAAGGGGGTGGCTCACTTATCAACCAATCCATCCATACCTTGGACTTGTTGGATTATCTCAGCGGTGGTGTTGCTTCCGTATCAGGTTTTGATGCCAAGTTGCGCGATACCAATGACTATGAAGTGGAAGACTCTGCGATGTTCTACTGTAAACTCAAGACCGGAGGTGTTGCCGTAGGTTTCTGCACCAACTGTTATCCGTTGAGCAAACAGTGCACTTTGGAAATTCGGTTGGAACGTGCATGCCTGACGGTAAAACAAAGTGGCCTTACCATCGAGAGAGAGGGGAACACCGTGGTGCATTCATGTGATGTAGCACAAGGGGAAAAGTCTGAATGGGGTTTGTCCCATGGCTTGTTGATAGAAGAGTTCTATACTGCTTTACGTACTGGGTCCCCCTTCATTTGTGATGCTCGCACAGGCTTGAATGCTGTGCAGATAGTGCAGGCGATCCAACATTCCAAGGGAAAATTCATAACAATAGGAGACATGTAGATATGGCCGAACACGAAAAGTTCAATTTCCATTCTTCTGAGGGTTTGCTCAGCAAAATTAAGGATTTAGATGTCTCTCTTTCTTTAGATACGGACCTTTCCATATTGGCTCAAAAGGTGCCTGTCCATACGAAAATAGCACCGAATGCCTTTGCCATCCTTCCCATGGAAGGGTGCGACAGCAAGGCAGATGGCTCTCCTTCTGCCTTGGTAGAACGACGATATCTTAGATTTTTTCAAGGCGGTGCCGGCCTCATTTGGTGGGAAGCCAATGCTGTGGTAGAGGAGGGGAAGGCAAACGAAAACCAGATGATGCTGACCCGCTCGAATCTTCCTCAATTCTCAGCTTTGCTTCAAAAGGCAAAACAAGAGGGTTTGAAGCATAATGGATATGTTCCTCTCTCTGTTTTGCAGCTGACACACTCAGGCAGGTATAGTCGCCCGGTGGGGCATACTGCCCAGCCTATAATTCCACAACATGATCCTTTGCTTGATTCTAGAGTCGGTATTGATGAAGACTATCCGATATGCAGTGATGCCTACCTGGAAGGCCTGGTTCCAGCATACGTGCATTCAGCCTTGCTTGCAAAAGAGGCAGGATTTGACGGTGTCGATGTAAAAGCTTGCCACCGTTATCTGCTCAGTGAACTGCTGGCAAGTCATACGCGACAAGGCAAGTATGGAGGGTCTTTTGAGAACCGAACCCGCCTACTCCTAGATATTGTCAGGGAGATCAAGCTTGCTTGCGGTGAAGATTTTATCATCGCCTGCAGATTCAATATCTTTGATGCCCATCCTTATCCTTATGGTTTTGGGGAGGATAGGGATGATTTGTGGACTTTCCAGGCAGAGGAACCGATCAGGCTGGTGTCAGCTCTGGTGGATGCGGGGGTTTCCTTGCTCAGCAACTCAGCCGGTAATCCCTACTACATACATCCTCAGGTGACCCGTCCCTTCGATACATCCAGCATGGGGGTGCCTATACCTGCTGAACATCCGCTTGAAAGTATCGAACGATTGGTTTACTTCACCCAACTGGTACAAGATGCCGCAAAGGGTGTTCCCGTGGTTGGCAATGGCTATTCTTGGCTGCGGCAATACCTGCCTGAAATTGGAGCTGCAAACCTACACAGGGGTAAATGCCAATTCATCGGGCTGGGCAGGATGGCAATTGCCTATCCTGATGCCCCGAGGGATGTGGTGCTCACTGGAAGTATGCAACCTGCGAAATGTTGTATTGCCTGTTCCAAATGCACGCAGATCATGCGTGACCATGGGATGACAGGCTGTGTGATCCGTGATAGTGGTGCCTATGCACCTTTGTACAAGCGTGCACGCGAAGAGGCAGACAGGAGGGCGAAGTGATGCGTAAGGTAGCTCTTGTAACTGGTGGGACTCGTGGAATTGGCTTTGCCATCTCCACTCGTCTGGTTAAGGATGGGTATGACCTGAGTTTGGTCGGGATGCGCTCTGAAAGTGATTGCGCTTCTCCATTGGAGGACCTTCGTAAATACGGAGGGAAGGTTCTCTATATCCAAGCCGATGTCAGTTCTACAAAGGGAAGGGAGCATATAATGTCTTCGACCCTTGGCGAATATGAAAGGATTGATCTGCTAGTCAATAATGCCGGTGTGGCACCAGATGTCAGAGCTGACTTGCTGGATATGGATGAAAAAAGCTGGGATAGGGTGCTCGATACCAATACAAAATCAACCATGTTCCTGACACAGCTGGTTGCCAAGTCTATGATCGGGGCAAAGAAGCTCTATGTGAAGCGGGGGACTATCATTAATATTTCTTCGTGTTCGGCTACAGTCTCCTCCGTTTCCCGGGGTGAGTACTGTGTTTCAAAGGCTGGGATTGCCATGTTGACTACACTCTATGCCGACCGCCTTGCACGTGAGGATATCTTCGTGCATGAGATCCGGCCAGGAGTAATAATGACAGATATGACCAGCAAGGTTACTGGAAAGTATGACCAGCTCATTGCACAAGGTGTTTTCCCCATAGCCCGATGGGGGCAACCTGAGGATGTTGCATCGGCTGTTGCCGCCTTTGCTAGTGATGCTTTTACGTATACTACTGGTAATAGCATTGACGTGGATGGTGGTTTCCACATCAGGAGGCTCTAGTGAAGAATGGTGATCCGTTTTGTGGTCTCACGACCTATATCAGTGAGACTGTTGTGGTAGGAAGCGGTGCTGCAGGGTATAACACAGCTGACAGTCTCTATAGGATGGGAAATTCCGATGTAGTGGTGCTTTCAGAAGATCTTTCTTTTGGTACAAGTCGGAATACGGGCTCTGATAAACAAACCTACTATAAGTTGTCCCTTTGTGGTTCAGATCCCGATAGCGTCAGGGCTATGGCAACGGATTTCTTTTCAGGTGGTGCAGTGGATGGGGACATTGCACTTGTAGAAGCCTCCCTGTCGGTGCAAAGTTTCATTAAGCTCGCTTCTTTGGGAGTGCCCTTCCCTGTGAACCGGTATGGGGAATATGTAGGATACAAGACGGACCATGATCCAAAGAGACGTGCCACCAGTGCTGGTCCATATACTTCGCGCTTCATGACAGAGGCTCTTGAAGCGAGTTTGTTGAATCAGGGGGCAACCTTACTTGGGGGTTATTTGGCAGTAAGGGTTTTGAAAGAGGACAACGAAGTCAGGGGCGTGCTCTGTCTGGAAATCCGTACAAAGCAGTTTTGCATCTTTTGGTGTCGCAACCTTGTCTGGGCTACTGGGGGACCGGCTGTGATGTATGCAGACTCAGTCTATCCCATGACCCAGTTTGGAGCTTCCGGTCTTGCTTTTGAAGCAGGTTGTAGCGGTAGGAACCTGACTGAATGGCAATATGGCTTGGCTTCTCTCAATCCCCGATGGAACGTAAGTGGCACCTATATGCAGGTGCTTCCCCGATTCTTCAGCATTGATGAGGAGGGTCTCACCCATGATTTCCTTATCGAACAATTTGAGGACCCCTACCTGATGCTCTCCCTGGTCTTTCTCAAAGGGTACCAGTGGCCATTTGATGTGCGAAAGATTGCAGAGGGTTCTTCAATAATTGACCTACTGGTCTATCGCGAACTGGAGCAGGGGCGAAGGGTGTATTTGGATTTCACCCGTAATCCAATTGAAGAGGGCTTGGCCTTTGAATCGTTACAGCCGGAAGCCTATGCCTATCTCAAACAATCTGATGCGACCTTCGGGCTTCCCCTTGATCGGCTGAAGCTGATGAACACCCCTGCCTATGAGTTTTATCTGGACCATGGGATTGACCTCGCCCAAGAGCCTTTGGAGATTTCTCTCTGTGCCCAACATAACAATGGTGGTTTGGCAGTCGACCTATGGTGGCAAACAACTGTCGAGGGTATGTTTGCCGTAGGAGAAGTCGCTGGTACACATGGGGTCTATCGTCCAGGGGGAAGTGCTCTCAATGCGGGGCAGGTAGGTTCGGCAAGGGCCGCTTCCTATATCCAAGCCAAGCGTCATGATCCCCTTTGGAAGCCAATACTCTGTCCACCTGAACTGGTTAACGATATCCTAAAATTGGCAGAAGGTGCTATTGGTTCTAAGGATACAGCCTCTCCTGTCTATCGGAGAGTACGCAAATTGATGAGTTTGCACGCTTCACTTATCCGGGAACAGGCAGCAACC
>CAXYZP010000175.1:0-4201 GCA_964293175.1 uncultured Sphaerochaeta sp. | reverse complement strand
CCTACAACTGGTGAATCCATATGTTTCATACTTCCATAGTAGTGAATCATGCACAAGACCTTATTGCAAGGTTTATCCTCATTAGTGAGTATATCATGCAAAGGTTGCTGACCTGCTAGATATCCATTTTCTCCAATGCCAGATGATTTTTTGCAATCATATCCGGGGTAAGGCGGTTCATCTTTGCAAAAAGAGCCGCTCCTGTCAGAAAGAAGGCTGCAGGTATGATGCCCATATGGGCTTTGATACCGAATTTTGCTAAGGGTGTCATCGCCTCGGGATCAAACTTGGTGAGGGTATGAACTACAAAGAAGACTATTGCCTGGCTGGCATAGCTGAAGCGCATGAAAAAGGCACGTATGCCTAGGATCACACCGTCGTCACGGCGTTGTTGCTTGACTACCATGTTATCGACCACATCTGCCATGGCCGGGCTCATGAAGGTCCAGAAACCACCGAAGCCCAGGCCCCAGAGGGCCATGGTAATGATAAAGGCCATCTGTCCTTGCACAAAGGTCAGGGGAATGGCGAATACCGTCATGAAAAGGGCACAGATGATAAGCATCAGTTGGTTGTTCTTTAGTTTTTTCGCAACCTGTGTCCAGAGAACGATGGAGATTAAGGCTCCTATGAGCATTCCTGCAAAGATCGGAGTTGCCTGGCTGCTCTCTTTCTCCAGGACATACTTGACCACATAGTTGATGCTGCTGGTCATGCACATGGTCCCGCTCTGGTAGAGAAACAGGAAGAGGACGAAGGCAAGCAGGTTCCTGTCTTTCAAGGCCTGCTTCATCTGCAGGAAGAAAGAAGGTGCATCGCTTTCCTGTTGCTGCTTTGCAAATCGGGCGATCATCTCTTTGGTTTCAAATACTCCGTACCCTACCAAAAGGGTTCCCACCAAGCTTATGCCGGCAATGACCAGGCCGCAGATCATATAGCTTTGGCGGTCACCGTAGGAGAATACCAAAGGAGGGATGATAAAGCCGGCTGCTATGCCGAGCACGCCGATTCCGGTGCCGATGGCAGCGGTATCAGTACGTTCTTTCTGGTCTCTGAACTTGTCGGGATATACGCTCTGGTAGTTAACTTCCCACAGAGAGTATGCGCCATCATAAAGACAGATGGTCAGAACCATCCAAAGGAAAACCGGAAGCGGGTTCTCCTTGGCGTTCCAATGTAGAGGGACAGCAAATATAAGGAAGAAGGTAAGGCTGGATAGGACAAGGCCGATGATGATCCAAGGAAAGCGGCGGCCTAGCTTCTTGGAGAAGGGAGCTGCTTTGTTGGTTACATACCCGATTATCGGGTCATTGAGGGCATTCCATAGCGAATATATGATGGTGGCCAGGGCAGCATACCCTGCTGCCAGGCCTACCTCTGTCTCATAGAACATGAAGACAATGGAACCGAAGGCTCCTGTAAGAAACTCTGCGATGAACTTGCCAAACCCATACGACGCCATAATACGCTTCTTAGCCATGAGGACCTTCCTTGTCTAGTTACCTCTTTATACAGCGCTCTGATGGGTTTGTCAAAATAGCAATCATGTTTTATTGCTAGAATGCTGTTTTGTTGTTCAGCTATTATCTCTTTTCTGGAGAAAATCTCACTACCATATGCACTTGTGCAGGCTGGGAAGAGGATAGGTTGGCGATGGAGTGCTCGATATCACAATGGTAGACAATGAAGTCGCCCTTGCGCAATTCTGCCGTATTTTCCCCTACCTTCACCTCGACGCTACCCTTGACTACTGTCAGGTACTCCTGAGTGCCTGGATAGTGAGGCTCACTTTCAAGCTTGGAGTGTCCCTCAAAGGAAACGAGATACATCTCAAGCTCCTCAACCATATGCATAGGGGAGAGTATCTTGATGGTGACACCCTTGTCGTGGGTCTCCAGTTTCGGCCCTTCATCTCCTGCTGGGTTGATGGAGAAGACTCTCTTGGGTTCGCCTTGTGCATCAAGGAGGTCGTTGAGCTCCACATTCAGGCCTCTGGCAATTTTCCACACCGTTGCGACAGTAGGATTGACCTTGTCGCTTTCGATCTGGCTGAGCATAGCCTTGGAGACGCCTGACCTCTCTGATAATACGTTGAGGGTGAGTTTTCTGCTGTTTCGTAACCGTTGTATGTTCTTGCCGATTGCAGGAGGTTTAATTTCCATGATGACCCCTTCTATTGAGTTTGACATAGTGAAAATAGTTTAATATACTGAACACGTACATTGTAATATTGCTCTGCGCTATTGTCAAGGAAAGGCATTTTCGGAGGTGTTTATGAAACGTATATTGATCATCGGCTCACTTGGGCAACTTGGTTCGGAAATAGCATACGAATGTCGCAAACGGTATGGCAATGACAATGTGGTGCTGACCGATATACGTGATGACATCAACATGCCTCTGGTGCAGGGTGGTCCCTTTTACAAGGTCGATTGCAGAGACGGGGAGGCTATCCTTGGAATTGTGAAGAAACACAACATCGAAACTATCTATCATCTTGCGGCCATCCTTTCTGCAACAGCTGAGCGCAATCCGCTCAGTGCTTGGAATATCAACATGGGCGGTCTTATGATCACCCTCGAGATAGCGCGCCAAGAGGGCTGTGCTGTCTTCACCCCTTCCTCCATCGGCGCTTTCGGTCCGACAACCCCCAAGAAATTCACCCCCCAGGACACTATTCAGCGTCCAACCTCCATCTATGGGGTTACCAAGGTTGCAGGCGAGTTGCTTTGCGACTATTATAATCATAAGTACGATGTGGATACACGGGGTATCAGATTCCCAGGGGTTATCAGCAATCTTACACCTCCAGGCGGTGGTACCACCGACTATGCGGTGGAGATTTACTATGAAGCTGTGCGAAAACATCAGTACACTTGTTTTTTGCGAGGGGATACCTACTTGGATATGATCTATATGCCAGATGCAGTCCAGGCAGCCATTCAAGTTATGGAAGCAGATCCTGCTAGGCTTCGCCATCGTAATGCCTTCAACATCGCAGCTATGAGCTTCTGTCCCGAAGAGCAGGCTGCCTATATCAGGAACCACATCCCCGAATTTACCATCTCGTACGAGATAGACCCGGTCAAACAGGCGATAGCCGACTCCTGGCCGGATGCCATGGAGGACTATGCAGCGCGGGTCGAATGGGATTGGAAACCCAAATATGACCTTGCTTTCATGACCGTGGATATGCTCGATACCATCAGAGGGAGGGAGAAAAATGAATAAGGAAATAGAAAAGGAACTGCAGGAATTTCTTGACCAACTCAAGCTTGAGGGTCTGGATAAGAAGGAGCGGGTCCTCTCCAGCAGCCAGGCAGCCTCAATGGGTGTGGGCACTACAACCGTTTTGAATTTCTGCGCAAACAACTACCTTGGTCTGGCTGACAACCACGAGGTCGTCGAAGCCGCCAAGGGTGCTATGAACCGATGGGGCTTCGGCCTCTCCTCTGTAAGGTTTATCTGTGGGACCCAAGGTATCCACAAGGAGCTCGAGCAGAGGATCAGCACCTTTCTCAAGACAGACGACACCATACTCTTCTCATCCTGCTTTGATGCCAACGGGGCTCTCTTTGAACCTCTCTTGGGAGAAAAGGATGCAGTCATCAGCGACGAACTCAACCACGCTTCTATCATTGATGGAATCCGTCTTTGCAAAGCAAAGCGGTTTCGCTACAAGCATAGCGATATGGCATCCCTTGAGGATTGCCTTGTCGATGCCGAAGGATCGAGGCGGATCCTCATTGCAACTGACGGGGTTTTCTCCATGGATGGGGATATTGCCAAGTTGAAGGAGATCTGTGACCTTGCAGACACCTACGGTGCCTTGGTAATGGTCGATGACTCCCATGCTACAGGGTATATCGGCAAACACGGTAGGGGGACTCTTGAGGCTTGCAAGGTGGAAGGTCGCGTTGATCTTATCACCACTACCTTCGGTAAGGCATGTGGTGGAGCCAGCGGTGGGTGTATCAGCGGTCGTCAGGTTTTGGTTGACCTCTATCGCCAGAGGGGACGGCCCTACCTGTTTTCCAACACGTTGGCCCCTGCCATCTGTGGTGGTACGTTGAAAGTGCTGGACATTATCGAACGCGGGGATGTCAAAGGGGCACAAACGCTAGAAAATGCCAAATACTTCAGAAAGAAGATGGAGAAGGCTGGCTTTGATCTGGTCAAAGGCGATACCGCCATTGTCCCA
>CAXYZP010000174.1:0-4207 GCA_964293175.1 uncultured Sphaerochaeta sp. | reverse complement strand
TCTCACCAGCAATAAGCCTTGCGGCCTTGGGTATGATCGAAGGACTTCTCTGTGGCTCTTCTGGTAGTAAGATGAAAGGTGGGGAAGAGAAGTTCAAGGCAAACCGTGAACTTTTTGCCCAAGGGGTTGGAAATACCATCATTCCTTTCTTTGGCGGAATTCCTGCAACGGCTGTCATCTCGCGTACCAGCGTTGCAATTAAGAGTGGGTCGCAGACCCGTCTTACCAGTATCATCCACGCATTGGGGCTTCTTGCCTCCATGTTCCTCCTAAGCCCTTATATGAGCCGTATTCCCCATGCCGCCCTCAGCGGAGTGCTGATGGTCACTTCTTGGAGAATGAATGACTGGCCAGCCATCAAGGAAATATTCCAGAAGAAGATCAAGACATCTATAGCCCAATTCCTCCTCACCATGATAGCGATTGTTGTGTTTGACCTGACGGTAGCCATCATGCTGGGAATCGCCTTCTCCATGATCATGTTCGTCATCAGCAGTAACAAGATTTCCATTGAAGTCGACGATGTCACCAAGGAACTGCTCGACAATTCAAGAAAGACCAAAGTGGTCTATGTCGACGGTTCGCTCTTCTTCGGTTCTCAGGAACTGCTGACCCGCGAGGTCGAGGTCATGATCAGCCATAAGGTAAAAAGAATTATCTTCTCAGTCAGAGGCGTACCAAACATCGACCATAGCTCGGTCAATGAGTTTGTCGATATAGTTAAGTTGTGTAGGGATAACGAGATCGAGGTGTTGTTCTGTGGTGTTCAACCACCAGTAATGCACATGTTCGAACGATTGGATTTTGTCGAGCATCTTGGGGCAGAAAATTTCTATACCAGTGTAGTCATCGCCTTGGAATCGCTTAGCTGAACCTACTGGTAAAGATCTTCTGATACTCCTTGGGGCTTGTATCCATCACGTTACGAAACTGTCTGGAAAAGTAGTTTGGATCGGTGAAGCCTGATGCCTCAGCCACTTCGGCAATGGAAAGCCCTCTTTTCTGTATTAGGGCACAGGCGTAGGCAATACGCTTGTGCAGATGGAACTCTATGGGGGAGAGCCCTGTTGCCAGTTTGAAATAGCGGTTCAGCGTACTTGCACTCATATGCGCTATCTCCGTAAGTTCCCCTGTTGTAAGGCTCCTGTTCTTATTCTTCTCCATAAAGGCCATCACACTCCAAATACGATGGGCCATCTGGTTATTCTCCCGTGGGGTCTCATCATAGAAGCGTGAAAGTAGGATGATGAGGTTGAGCAGGTAGGAGTAGGCAAGGGTCTTAGACCCCGAGCCGTAGCTCTGATCATCAGATTCCCGTTCCATATCCTCTAGGATAGGGATAACCTCTGCGAGTTGGGTCGGATTGAGTAGGAGCGTGGGTATTGTTTCAGTACTCTTGAACAATGAGGCAAATCCAGGAAGATCAGATAGGTCAAGAAAATTCGTGGCAAGCATGCTTTCACCTATGAGAATGTTATACAGCGCAAGGTCCTCTACATCCTTGTATCCGTGTTGCATTCCCGGTGGGATAAAGAAGACGCTGCCTTCCCCTAGCTGAAACTCCCCTTCCTTGGAAAAGTGTGTTCCTGCTCCCCTAATGACAAGCACCAATTCGTTAAATTCATGACTGTGGAGGCGGAAAGGGAGCTCAGGGTCACGTTTGACGACCTTCAGCTGTAGCGAGGGTTCATGGAAAAAAGTGTTTTCTGTAAGGATGGGGCCACTCATAGGTGCATGTTCTGCTATTACCTCTTTTTTGTCAATAAAAGCTAGGTATCCCTTCTCCTTGTTCTCTGTCTCATAGTGTGCCACTATGGGGCAGAGAACAAGAAGGGAGGAACCACAGTATGCGCTTGATGCTCGATAGTGCGAACCTTAAGGAAATAGAGAAGGCTCTGGATATCTACCCTATCAGTGGAGTCACCACCAATCCCCAACAGATACAGGCAGAGGGGTGTATCGATTTCTTTGGGCACCTCAAAAGTATCCGAACCCTTATAGGAGCGGACCGTTCACTGCATGTGCAGGTATTGGGTAGGGATAAGCAGACCATCATAGGGGAGGCGGAGAAAATCTGTTCAATCCTAGGGGAAAATACCTACATATCGATCCCTGTCACTGAAGAGGGGCTCAAGGCTATCCATATCCTTGCTGAACGAGGCTTCAATATAACCGCCACAACGGTCTTCTCTACCATCCAAGGCATCCTTGCAATGCTCAGCGGTGTCAAATATGTAGCTGTCTTCTATGACAGGATGCTCAACAATGATATCGATGCACCGCGTGTCATCAGAGAACTGGCCAGCTTGCTCTGGACCAATACCAGCAATACGCAGGTGCTTGCCGCTAGCTTCAAGAATGTAAGTGAGATAACCACATCCTATGCCAGTGGGGCGGGGTGCTGCACAGTACGTCCCGAAATCCTATCCACAGGTTTGAACATGCCCTCCATACAGAAGGCTGTCAGCGACTTCAGGAAGAACTGGGATGAGGTGTATGAGGGAAAGACGATACTGGACTTGTAATCACTGGCTGGAAAGTGTCTTTCGTACAGCTTGTAGCCATCCCTTGTATTTCTCTTCCGCTTTTTCTTTAGGGAGGAGCGGAAGGTATTCTGCTTTCATCTTTCCTTGGAACATTGTCTTGTCGGAGTAGAATCCCAGCTTCTTGCCAGCTAAGATTGCAGGACCTTGGGCTGAGAGTTCCTCAAGCGAAGCCACCCCTACAGTCGCCCGTGTTATGTCTGCCTGGAACTGCATGAGAAAGGTGTCTCTTGTTGGTCCCCCATCTACTTGTACCCTATTGAGTGGATACCCGCTCTCCTCTTTCATAAGAAATAGGATATCTGCTATCTGGTAGGCAATCGACTCCTCTGCTGAACGGATAAGCTCGTTCCTTCCTGTGGTCCTGCTCATCCCCGTGATTGAAGCTCTGGCATTCCCATCCCAGTATGGCGCTCCTAGCCCTGAGAAGGCGGGTACAAGATAGAGTCCCGGTGAATCCTTGGCCAAGGCGGCAAGCTTTCCTGCCTCTTTAGGGGAAGCGAGCAATTTCATATCTTCAACAAGCCAGCTGATGGTTGCTCCTGTATAATTGATATTTCCTTCCAGTACATAGGTGGGTTTTCCTTTGATGGACCACGCGATGGAGGTTACCAGGTTTTTGGACACTGTAGGTTTCGATCCGATATTCATCATGATGGACGATCCTGTCCCATAGGTAGCCTTTACCATGCCCTCTGTAGTGCACCCCTGTGCATACAGTGCCCCTTGGGAGTCTCCAAGGACACCGCACAGGGGAATGGGGGTTGTGAGCAATCCCCCAAGGGTTGTATGGCCGAAGATGGCATCGGAATCAACAACCTTGGGAAGTTGTTCTGGTTTGATCCCAAAAAGTGAGCATAGCTCTGTATCCCAAGAGAGGGTATGTATATTCAGCAGTTGGGTTCTGGAGGCGTTGGAGGGTTCTGTCTGTATCACATGCTCTTCGGTGAGGTGGTAGAGCAGGAAGCTGTCCATAGTGGACAGGACTAGAGTGTTTTCATTCGCTAATTTTTGCACGTATGGGACCTCTTCAAGAAGCCACGCAAACTTGGCTGCTGAGAAGTAGGGGGAGAGATTCAACCCTGTCTTTTTCTTGATGCCCTCAGCATGGGCCTCTTTAGCTTTGCAGAGGGAGGCTGCTCGTCCGCACTGCCAGACAATGGCATTGTATGCGGCTTTGCCGTTAGTCCGGTCCCAAGCTATGGAAGTCTCTCGCTGGTTGGAAAGTGAGAGGGCTAGGATGTGTTCTGGATCTATGGCAGCTTCCTCAATGACAGTGCGAATTGCTGCAAAGACATTCTTCAAGATCTCTTGGGGGTCATGTTCGACCCAACCCAGGTCGTTGATGATCTGCTTGTGGGGGACATCGGCACGTTTTACCAGATTGCCCTCCTTGTCGAAGAGGAGGGCTTTGGTCGTTGATGTGCTTTGGTCTACGGATAGGATGTAGCGGCTATCATGCATGGGGGCCTCGCTTGCGTTCAAATAGATCGATGGCCGCATCTGTTATTCCTTTTGCATCGAGGCCGTAGTAGGCGAAGAGCTCAAGGGATTCCCCTGTGATTAGGTACTCATCAGGAAGAGCAAGGTTTTTCACCGGTACAGGGTGGCTGGGGCTGGCTATATGGGCAATAATACTGCCCAAACCCCCGCATATGCTGTGC
>CAXYZP010000173.1:0-4210 GCA_964293175.1 uncultured Sphaerochaeta sp. | reverse complement strand
CGATGTTGCCGGTGTTCAGTTCCTGTTCCTTGGCATTCCAGTCGATGGGCTGCAACGCAAGTTCAACACCCATGCGGACGGCGATCGCCCTTGCAAGGTCGACGTCAAAGCCTACGATCTCGTTGTTCTCATCACGGAATCCCATGGGAGGGAAGCTGTCGTCGAGGCCCATGACGAACGTGCCTTTGTCGAGTACCTTCTGAAGCGAGTTATCTACCCCTGGTGCCTGTTCTTTTGATCCGGCTGCAAAGACGGTGGACGTGAGCAGCAAGAGTGCTAACAGGGCAATAGTAATTTTTTTCATTGTATTTCTCTCCTAAATATCAGGTGCCAAAAGGCATTTAGCATGAGTTTATCCGGATATTGAAGAAATATCCAGTCCTCTTGCATATTTATTCATTCATTGTATAGATTTTGGGACTTTTATATGTATATATCCAATGTGCTAGAGAGCCATGGTATGATCGTGGCTATACCACTAGCAAGTCTTTATGGCTCTAGTCACCCTAGATTCTTTCAAGACTTTTCTTATAAGGGACGAAAATTATGGATATACAAGCACAAAAACAGGTCGGATTAGTTTTCTCTGGGGGTGGGGCCAAGGGATCCTATCAGGTGGGGGTATGGAAAGCCCTTCGTGAGTTCGGTATCGAGACTATGGTCTCCCATGTCTCAGGTACGTCTGTGGGGGCATTGAATGCCGTCTTATTCTCCATGGGAGCTCTCGAGCAAGCGATGCACATTTGGGATACAATCTCAGTTGAAGACATTCTTACAATCGATAGAAATACGATACGGACATGGATAGAAAAAATACACTCCTCTCATACAAAAAGAGAAGCTCTTGTAAGATCGGCAAGAAGGTTTTTTGGAAACAATCGTAGCGATGGCGTATTTTCGCGAGATCGGCTTGAGTCAATACTGGATAGTGAGATTGACTACTCACACATACAGAACAGTGCCATCACCACCTATGCCACGTGTTTTGAGAAAAGTTCCTTGAGCACCAAATTTTCCAAGCTTAACGGACAGAGCGAAGAGACCATCAGATCTATCCTGCTTGCCTCCTCTGCAATTCCTGTGCTGTTCGAAAGCCATAGGGTCGAACAACAGGAATACTTTGATGGAGGTCTGAGTGACAATATCCCCATTCAGCCCCTGTATGACGAAGGGGTCAGGACGTTCATCATAGTGAACCTTTCGCGATCGAAGGTGGTCGAGACAGAAGCCTTCCCTGGTTCCCGGTTCTTTGAGATTGCTCCTCAGGACGATATGGGGAACCTATTCACAGGAACGTTGAACTTTACCAAGCGAGTGCTAGAAGAAAGTATGGCCCAAGGCTATGCTGATGCTTCTCAGGTATTATGCAATTGTAAGAGTTTGTTGGAAAATGAATAGATATCTATCAACGTATGACCAAGAAGAGGTACCCCATTATTCAAACTTTCTGATCCTTATGTCTGGTATGTGAAAAAATACTTGGCTTTACAGATAATATTCAAACAATCCTACAACTTTAGAGAAGAGCCAAAAAGGTTTTTTCTCCTCTGCCTCGCCTCCATAGGTGTAATCATCTCTAACCAGTACACTGTTGTCGATACTTGTCTGGATATGGCCATACAGCTCCTGAGCAAACCTTTTGCTTGTGATAAGGATCATGGATTCGGTGTTGATGTAGCTACTGCGTGAATCAAGGTTATAGGTCCCTATGACACTGATGGTCTCATCGATGATATAGCTCTTGCTATGGATGGAGTCAGGACCCTGGTACTCATATACCTGATCGACTGTATCCACTATGTTTTTCCTGTGGTTAAAGTATGCCGCCATGGCAAGTGGATTCGGGCTCGATCGTTTTGAGTTGGTCAGGATGCTGACTTTGTCCCAGTCGATGTCATACTCCGCGATCACCTTGCGCATCCGTCTGGTAGGGATGATGTAGGGGCTTTGAAGAAAAATAGAGGTCTCGGCTTGGTAAGCCAGATGGAGAAGTGTCTTCAGGCTAATAGGGTCCGTATTTCGTCTGCCAAGGTTGTTGTGCACAAACTGTACCCCTTCGGTGGGATAGGTCCGTTCCTTCCAGTCGATTTTTTGAAAAAGATAGGGGTGTTCAACCTTGAGTTTCTTGTAATAAGCTCTCATTTTTTCATTGGAAAGTTTCCCTTTTTCCCTTTGTTTGGCTGAGATGTTCTTTCTGCGTGGTTTTGTATGCTTATACTCCCACAACTGGTCAAAATACTGTTGCATGTCCCCTATGACACTTTTTTGTGATTCTTCTCTGCATATGAGGGCTTCACGGTCATTCACATACCGATCTTTATACTCATCCTTGAGAAAGTACTTGTTTCCGATATTTCGCCCTCCTAGAAGGGCAAGCTCCCCATCGACGATGATAATCTTTTCATGCAAGCGGTTCTGCCATGCCCAAGGGGTGAGGAGATTGAACTTCTCATAGTACTTCACCTCAATATTAGGATGAAGTTCAAAACCCCTAAGGATTTCTTTGAGCGGGCCTGTTTCATACACAAGATGGGTAAGCCCTTCCTGTAAAATTCGGACCTTCACCCCACGGTCGGCTGCAGCGAGCAGACACGAAAGGAGGACATTGGTAAACTGTCCATTGGAAATCGTATAGTACGAGAAGTCTATGGTTGATCGGGCGGCCTCTATCAGGTCAAGCCTGACTTGGGCTCCTTCTGATCCTGATTCTATCAGGGCAACCCTGTCGGGATATTTCTGGTCCATGCTGTAGCCTTTGGCTGAAAGCCCTTCTAAGGTAGGGATTTGTAGTGTAAACAGGAGAATACCAGAGACTAGTATATACATCAGATAGATTTTTAGAGTTTGTGAGATGCGTAATTTCAGCCTGCGAACGTTCAAACCGGTCTCCAGATTTCTATGGAGTCTCCTCCATGATTTGCATCGGAAGAGAGAGGGCCTTTAGTGTAAACCATACGTAGGGTTGATGCTGCACTTGCCGTCATCGTGTGCCGATACCTAAGTATACCACATTATATAATAACTTACACGTGTCTAATAAAATAACTATTTGTATAGTAACAATATATTAATATTTAGCATGTTTTTTTAGAAAGAGGAGGGTATGGGAGGGAAGAATCTCTTACTTTTTTTCGTCGTTTGGATGGGCTATATGGCAGGAACTGGAAAAGGCACATCCTCTGCATGCAGAGGTGGGTTCGCCATCTTCATCAAGCTTACCGCATGAACCGCATCCACCTTGTTTCTGCTGTTTTCTGATGGTATGGATTGCATACCAGAGCAAGGCGATGATGCTGGCTGCTATAATAATATTTGCTACAATAGATATAAACATAGGTACCTCATACAATGAGCAGCACGAGATATCTCACAAGAAGTGCTGCCAAATAGGCGACGCCAGTCTGCCATACAAGGGCAAACAGCAATTTTCTTTTGCTTCCCAGTTCTTTTGCCATTGCGCCAATAGCCGCGATGCAGGGTGAGGAGAGCAAGATAAACGTAATGAAGGACAGAGCGGAAGATGGGGTGAACAGTGAGGTAATCCCCGCATCTCCCATAGTGACGCTCAAGGTGGACACGATGGACTCCTTAGCGGCGACTCCTGTAAGAAGTGCTACGCTGGCCTGCCAGAATCCAAAGCCTAGGGGCTTGAATATGGGTGCGATGACCCGCCCTATCATGGCAAGCATGCTCAGATCTGGAGATACAGGTTGTAAGGTGAAGGAGAACGAGGAGAGCAGGTAGATGACCACCGAAGAGAGCAGGATTATCGTCCCTGCTTTCTTGACGAAGTCTAAGGTACGCTCTCTGGTTTGTAGCCAGACATTTTTTGCAGTGGGAAGCTGGTAGCGAGGAAGCTCGAGGATAAATACGGTTTTTTCCTTGTGTCGGTCAAAAGCACGCATGATGAAGCCGGTCACTACGACAGCCAGGATTCCTGTAAGGTAGATCATCGGTGCGATATACCACTGCCCTGGGAAGAAATAGGTGATCATGAGGGCGAAGACCGGCATCTTGGCTCCGCAGGGGATGAAGGGGGTGACCAGAATGGTGAGCTCCCGCTGTTTCTGGTGCTCGATGGTCCGTGTGCTCATGATGGCAGGCACTGTACATCCGGTTCCTATCACCAAGGGGATGATGGATTTTCCGGAGAGCCCGATGGAGCGCATCATCCTATCGAGGATAAATGCGATACGTGCCATATACCCGC
>CAXYZP010000172.1:0-4212 GCA_964293175.1 uncultured Sphaerochaeta sp. | reverse complement strand
GATAAAATATGCGACGCCCTCGTTGCAGAGGTCTTTCGCTCTGAGGTAGGCGAAGCCAATGTTGTCGAATTGGCAAATTTGAAACGTTCTGAAGGATATCTGGTCCCTATCCTAGGAGAGGGGTCCAATGGAGGAAACATCACCCATCCTGCAAAGGTACGTGACCCCATGAATACCCTTATGAGCCTCATAAAGCTGATTACTGACGACAGCTTGGTAAAACTCTGGTCTCGCGCGAGCAAAACCAGACTGTCCCACAAGGCGACCTTGGAAGCGATCATAGAATCATTGCCCCCTTTCCTGACAACCCCCTCCTTTTCCGATAAGGGAAAGATGCAGGTTAGTTCCCCACAACGCGCTTTAAAGCAGGCCTACGAAGAACTCTTCTTGAAGGAGTGGGTATCGCGTAAGGAAGAGCTGAAGGCTATGGGCATCATCTCTTACAAGGTTTTCCAGATGGAGGGGACAAACCTCTATCAGGGTGTAGGCGAGGAGAATCGTACCGACCCTTTCAGTGGGGGGTACAAGATTATCTTCTCTAATGCCCAAGGCGAAGAGACTGATTTCATCTGGATGAGGGGAAGCAAGACAGAACCTGTCTTCCGTGTCCTTGCTGATTGCCAGGGCTCTGATACCAAACGCCATGACTACCTCATTGATTGGCAAAGAGACCTTATTGCAAAGGCAAATGAACTGGCTCTGGTTACTCCAAAGCCCAAATCTCATTAACCAACCCTTCGAGGGCAGCCTCCCTCACTGAGCGATTTCTCAGTTCACACTCCCAGACAACAAACACTCTCCACCCATCAGAAATGAGGGTGGAGATGTTTTTAGCATCACGAGCCTTGTTCTTTTCTATTTTTTCTGTCCAAAACGAGACGTGTGTCTTGGGAAGCACAAAAAGAGGACAAAGCTCATGTCCATGCCAAAAGCATCCATTGACGAAGACCACGCTCCTATATTTGGGCAGGACAATGTCAGGACTTCCTGACAGGCGCCTGTCATTGGTGAGGTAGCGAAGCCCTTTCCTAAATAAGAAGCGTCTTACAAGCAATTCCGCCTTGGTATCCCGTCCTTTGATGGAACGCATTATCTTGCTTCGCTGTGCGGGTGAAAAACGATCAGCCATACGATAAGAGTAGCATGGAATTTGGAAGGCGACCATCTCACCCTTTTGTTTGATGCTATTATTGACACTGGAGAATAATCGTTCCTATATAGGAATACTAGTATTGATAACTATAAGTACTCACCCATCACTAAGTAGTGTATCTAGCAACTGACAGTTTTGGTATTCAGAAGGTAGGCAATCAATCGATTGGAATAGAAACAAAGGTGCTCTCACATGGTGTTTTTTGGAAAATTCAATCTCTTGGGCACATGCAAACCTCCAGAAAGTATAACTCTTCTGGAGGTTTGGGGCGAAACAAGAAACTACATGAGCAACAGGTCTAAAGGCTCAAACCTGCAATGGCCGCTCCAATAGTCGGAGAATCATCAATGCGTACAAATCGGTAATACCGCTTGCGCTCCTCTTGCAGATACTTGTGCAGATAGTACTCGGTATACTTCTTCAGATACTCGGTCTTATAGAAAGTGGTGCCGTCTGCATTGATACAGATGGGGCGCCTTGGGTCGGTTCCCGCACCACTCTTCAAGATCGTTGCAGCGAGGTTGGCAGCAGTGAGCTTGCCAGCCTTGGCTATAATCGAATTGATAATGGTCCATAGTGTGATGGCATCGTCCTCGTTGCCTTCACAGCATGCCACCAAGGCATACTCCTTGTTGAATGGCATCTCAAGGTAGTTGCTCATCACTGTAGTGTTTATAGGAGAGACTTCTCTGAACCGTTCGGCAAAAGTCTCACTGAGCAGGCCCTCTTCAATAGCCTTCTCAATAACGATATTACTCAAAGGTCCGAGGTATGCTCCGCTGATCATCTTCTCCAGATGATATTGCTCAGGTTGCTTGGTGGAGTCAAAGAAGGCACGATCAAGAGGACCCGGGCAGAAATCGAAGTTGCCTGATTCGATGTTGATGATCTGGCTTCCTTCAGAAAGAGAAATCTTGCCGATCCTAGCATTCTGTTCCACATAGGCTGTATTCGTTCCCGTTCCCAGGATGAATCCGATGTACCCACTGTAAGGGACATCAGAGAAAGCGGCAGTCCCTGCCAGAAGGGTTGCTACGGTATCATTGAGCACAGCCACCTTTTTCTTGGAAACGTCGTAGCCACGCCGGGCAAGCTCTGAAAGCAGATTTGCTCCTACAGGCTGGCCAATGACCTCCGGGGCTTTTATTTCCTTGGAAAAGACGATGGGAATCCCATCATGGTCCTCTGTTATGGTAGCTGCATACGAGAAGCAAAATCCAATGTTGTCACTCTTGTCGATGAGGCGCTCAACCTCATCGGCAAAAGTTGTGAAAAACTCTTTGGCAGAAACCTCATGTTTTACTCCAGGCATAGAGGTTTTCTTGAAGTCCTCTATATGGGCTTTACCATGCTCATCAAAGAGAACAAGACAGGTTCTGAAGTTGGTCCCTCCGGCATCGAGGACGATGACACTCTTCCCTTTTTTGACCTCATCAAAAACTTTCGTATAGGTAGGTATCATCTGCAGCGAGCTTTCTTTCACTCCTGCCAGGCCCTTCTCCATCTCATCCTTAAATTGTGCGAGCAACTCATCCATATCAATACTCGAAGGGGAGATCCCCCACTTGATAAGAAACGCTTCACTCTTCGCTATGATATCTACCATACTTCCTCCTGGGTATCAAACATACGGATCCTCTCCGTTTATAGTCAGCTCTATTGGTTCAATCTCAAAATATCCTTGGGCATCGGTTTTAATGACAAACACCCCTTTCACCGATACGGGTTCACTCACCCTTCGTCCTGAGACGCGCACATCCACAGCTATCGAGATAGGGTCTATCCCCCCGTTCATCAAAGCCGATCCCATAAGGGTCGCTACGGTGACTCCCTCATTAAAATGCGTTACTGCAGCACCATTGAGGATAGCATGGCCCTCTTCCCATGCATGCACCGTCAGATACTGCAGGGCAATATCATTCAAAGGTCCCTTGGCTGTACGCATCAGTGAGGCAAAAAAAGACTCTCCAAGCTTAGATTTTGTCTTTTCAAATACTGCAAGATAGCTTCCCAGATCAGAATTGGTGAAGGTAAGGGCATAGGGAAGGCTCTTAGCATCCTCGAACAAAAGGTTCAAACCGGGAAGCTCCAGCGGAGGATTGTTCAAGAATCCTGCAATGGATGCAATGGTCGAATCTGTTATGGCGGCAAGAGCTACAGTGACATCATTCACCGAAGGTTTGGCAAAAGCCCCAAAACAGAGAAATAGGATTATTACGACTACTAATATTCTTTTCATATGCAACTCTTCTCCATAATAAGCCAGTAAAACAAAGAGAACAACCGAATTGAGAAAAAAGACACACATTGAGTTCTGTGGTATGATACGAGCATGAACCAAAACTATAGAAAAGGCACCATATTCTGGTATGATCTTGAAACTTTCGGCCTCGATAGCCGCCACGATAGGATAGCTCAATTTGCTGGACAGAGGACCGACTACGACCTCAATCCCATTGGCGAGCCCATCATCCTCTACAACAAGATGAGCGATGACTACCTCCCTGACCCAATGTCCTGCCTCATAACTGGCATAACCCCCCAAGAGGTAGATCTGAAAGGGATGTGCGAAAGCGATATGATCGAGCGCATCAACGCTGAATTCTCTACTCCCAACACTGTTGTGGCGGGTTTTAACAACATTCGTTTCGATGACGAGTTTATCCGTAATGCGCTATACCGCAACTTCATGGATCCCTACAAGCGTGAGTGGGACAACAACTGCTCCAGATGGGATATCATCGATCTGGTTAGGGCTGCCTACGACCTCCGCCCCGACGGCATCGTCTGGCCTCCCAGAAAAGAGACGACAGGAAACCCCACCTTCAAGCTGACAGCCCTTACTGAAGCAAACGGCATTCCCCAAGAAGGGGCACACGATGCCCTGGTGGACGTGAAGGCTACCATAGCGATAGCACGCGTGGTCAAAAAAAGCCAACCCAAGCTCTACTCCTATTATTTCAACCTGAGAAAAAAAGATAAGGTGAAAGCTGTGGTGGAGACTCCCTTTGGAAATCCTGTGCTCTATACGGCTTCTTTCTTCAGCACGAAGGATGGAT
>CAXYZP010000171.1:0-4238 GCA_964293175.1 uncultured Sphaerochaeta sp. | reverse complement strand
AGGAATGTTTATCCGTCCCACCTTATCTATCTCACACAGCTGTGCAGGTGCTAGCATTCCGCGCTGCAGGTTGCGCATCTTACGGTCGAACATGGCACCGGGGCCATCGACGATCATATGTTTCAACTCTTCAAATTGTGAGGGGAGCATGAGCCACAGGCAGTTCTCCAATCCGCGAGTCACGTACAGTGCATCGCCGTCTAGGGCGCTGCGTAATCGTGAAGGGATAAGAATCCGACCTTTGTCGTCTATGGTGTTGTAAAATTCACCAGTCAACATTTCCCATACTCCTTACTAATTTCTAAAAAATTTGGGAGTTCTTCCCACTCTGTTCCATAAATGTACACTTCTTACCACTACAATACAACCGCAGTTTAGCTCTAATTTGTGCTGTCATGGGTACATAGGGGCGGTAACCGCTTAACAGGTGTGGACCTTAAGCCCTATATATTCGTATTTTTTAGAAATAAAAAAAGCCCCTCCTAAAAAAGAAGGGGATATATACTAAGCAGTACAACAGATTATCGTTCGGGATTGAAGATATTATAATCGATGTCCGGAAAGAGAATGTCGCGCTTTTCTGCCTTGACCAACCATTCGGTATTTACGGCATTCTTACACATGTTACCGTAGACCACATTGAAGTTACGCAGGTGGTCGGTCAGACGTTTATGAGCGTACTCACTACTGGTCTTGTTATAGAGAATGAAGGGCCAGTCACTTGCCATAGAGAGCAAGACCTCTCGGGCAGCCTGATTAAGAAACCTCTGTTTCAAACTGATCTGGTCGCTGAAGCGTACGGCAAGTTCTTCCATCCTCTCGATGGACTTGTGGATATGGCGATAGGTCCAGGCATTCGAGCCGTCGAGCCATACCGAGCTATAGCCGCCCTGTCCCCATGAGGAGAATGCGGGTCTGGCAACCTGCAAGCTCTCCCCTTCCTGAGCAAGGAAGGTTGAGGGAGTTACCAAGGTAACCGATTTTTCGGGTTCGACACTGAGGATCAGCACCTGCTTGAGCCAATCTACGCCCTCGAACCACCAGTGACCGAAAAGTTCTGCGTCAAAACCGAGAGTATAGAGAGGAGCCTTATCCATGGAAGAGGAAAGAGCATCCGTTTTCATCTCTAGGTTATACAGGAAGTTATGGGCATGCTCGACAATCTTCTTTTGAGCGAGAGAACGGTCATAGGGTACTTTCTGGTCAGTATTGCCTGTGATGGCCCAATACTTGTAACCGGTGAAGACACGAACCTCAGGTTCGTGGATATAGTCACCGATATAAGCCATAGGAAGGTCATAACCGATGTCTCGGTAGAATTCACGATAGTTTCGGTCACAGGGATATCCGCTGGTATTTGACCAGACAAGGCTTGTCGCCTGATAGTCACGTGGGAAGGCTGTGACACCATTAGGACAGTGGATGGGGCGATAATCGCCATTTTTAACGTTGTCAGGAGAGAGCAACATGCTCTGGCTCGCAACTTGGAACCACGTGATCCCATGATACTTGAGCGTCTCCTCAAGGCCAGGATAGTATCCACATTCAGGCAACCAAAATCCCTTGGGCATATGGCCGAAGGTAGTGAGGAATGACTGGATTGCAAGTTCAACCTGTGCGTTGATAGCTGTCGGATACTCCTGGTAGAGGGGCAGGTAAGCATGAGTGGCGGCAGTGGTTATCAGTTCAAGATGACCACTGCTCTCAAGGCTCTTAAAACCATCAAGGATATTTCCCCTGTAGAGGTCATTGAAGTCGGTGAGGTTCTGTTTAAGCTGTTCAAGATAGAATTCAGCCATCTCCAGGAACTCTGGCTGCTCGGCGGCGCACCGTACGATCTCTTTCTCGCCAAGCTCACGGTTGAGCTCCATGTAGGCGTTAAACCTATTCTGCAGGGCCTCGTCTGTGACCATGCACATGATAGTGGGCGATATGCTTACGGTAAGTTTATAGGGCACCTTCTCATCGCGCAGCTTGTAGAACATGCGCAACATGGGGAGATAACTTTCGGACATGGATTCAAACAGCCAATCTTCCTCCAAAAAGCGTGGGTACTCCAGATGGCGCACATACGGAAGATGGAGATTGAGAATGAAGGCTACGGATTTTTTTGACATTAAAGCACACCTCCGCTTAAGGTCTGTGCTATTTCCTGCAGCACGGCATTATCGACGATCTCCCCTTCTTTGGTTACCAGAGAGGAAAAATGGACATTGAACAAATTGGGATCCATGGCCATCTCTTCGTAATGATCGGCCCAGTATGAGGGATAGGTGGATACGTCCTTGCTTTCGGCAAGAGACATCTCCAAGCCTTTTTTATTCTTGTAGCAGAGGGCAACGCGGTAGGAGTAGCCCATATCAGGAAGATTGACGTTCCACTGGGTGTCATCGACACCTACGGTGATATCATAGGTCTTCTCTTCACCGGTAAGCAGCGAAGTTGATGAGACACGCAGGAAAAGCGAGCCTCCAAGCTGTTCGTCTTCGCCGAACACTTGAATTTTGGTGGCTGGTGAAAGCGACCAGTATGCATACGCCCAGATGGGATCTCTCAAAAGAAGGTGGATTGCAGTCTCGGCATACACATCAGGAAGGTCTTCGACGCCAGGCAGGCACTGCACATTTTGCATATTGCCTCTGAAATCGGTAAGAGAGTTACAAAATCTCTTGCGACTAGCCTTGTTTTTTGCCGAAAGGGAACCGGTATCTTCATCCTGTTCGCCGTAGGCTTCCTCAAGTTCGTCAATGAGCTCTTCTCTCTCTAAAGTTTGCCAGTTCTCCAACCCTTCTTGCTGTGCGATGTACTGCAGTTCAGTAGTGGACAAGGAATCAATGTTGATCAGAATCATGCTTGCTCCCGGAATGTATTCTATGCAATAAGTAATCAACGTAATCGTAAAAGAAACGGTACCCTTAGTCAACAGCATGCATAATGGACCTCTAGTCGAACAGAGTCTCCAAAGCCAAGTCAATCATCGCATTGAATGTGTTCTGCCGCTCTTTGGAAGGAACTTGCTCGCCGGTGAGTATGGAGTCGCTCACACTCAGAAGTGTCAGGGCCTCCACGCCCTTGAGGCGGGCAAGGGTATAGAGTTCGCATGTTTCCATATCGACAGCCATAGTACCAAGGCTCTGGGCAAGAGAACCTTTGGCATCTCCTTGTTTGTCATAGAATTGATCGGTGGTAAAGACATTGCCCACCTTGAAGCCAACATTGGCATCCAATGCATGGGTATAGGCTTTCTGCAACAGGGAGAAGGATGCGGTAGGGGCATGTTGATACAGGCCGAAACGCGAAGGGTTCATACCGCTGTCGGTGTCAGCACCCTGGGCTATGAGGATGTCTCTCAATTTGAGGTTCTCAGAGAGGGTTCCGCAGGTACCGACGCGTATCAGCCTCTTTACCTTGAAAGTATCTATCAGCTCGTGGGCATAGATGGAGAAGGAAGGCATACCCATGCCAGTGCCTTGCACCGAGACTCGGTTACCTTTCCAATAGCCGGTATACCCATACATTCCACGAATTTCATTATAACAGACGACATCACTCAGATAGGTCTCTGCAATGTGTTTTGCTCGAAGAGGATCCCCTGGAAGCAAAACGCTCTCAGCGACACTTCCTTGCTCTGCAACAATATGTATACTCATGCCATAACTCTCCTTTCCCCCATAATCGACCATTAGGGGCAGTTAGGCAAGACAAACATCCCCACTTGGCCTATCATTGACCTTCATTCCTATGATATACTTTCCTGTGAAATTATGAATAAGATAGAAAAAACAACTGACCTGATTCTCCATGGACATTTTTACCAACCCCCTAGGGAGAATCCACGCACAGGAATCATAGGAAAACAACTCTCGGCGTCCCCATATCAAGATTGGAACGAGAGGATTTATTCCGATTGCTATAATGCAAATGTCCACTCCCGATACCTCTCGGGGGTAAGACGCATCCTCTCGATGACGAACAACTACGAGTACATCAGCTTCAACTTCGGCCCTACCCTGCTCAGCTGGCTAGAGCGCAAGCATCCTGATACCTACTCGCTTATCATTGAAGCAGATAAAAAAAGCGTAGAGCGCCTGGGCCACGGAAACGCAATGGCCCAGAGTTTCAACCATACCATGCTCCCCCTCTGCACAGAGGCGGAAGCAAGGGCCCAGATAGTCTGGGGCCTAAAGGACTTCTCCCTACGCTTCGGCAGGGAGGCCGAAGGGATGTGGTTGCCGGAG
>CAXYZP010000170.1:0-4247 GCA_964293175.1 uncultured Sphaerochaeta sp. | reverse complement strand
CTTAGCGGGGCTATCTGCCTTTGCTTTCTTTTCAGCTACAGGTGCCTCGACAGCAACAGGAGCTGCAACTTCTTCAACTACAGGTTCCTCTTCAACAGGTTCAGCATCTGCAACCACCATCTCTTCTTCAACTGGCTCAGCATCTGCAATCACTATCTCCTCTTCATTAGGTTCAGCATCTGCAATCACCATCTCTTCAGCTTCAGGCACAGCTTCCTCTTCAGCCATTTCCGGTTCTAGAACAGCCTCCGTCTCCACTTCAGCTAATTGGGATTCTTGGGGGAAAAAAGGCTCTGCAACTGATATCGCACTTTCACTGAAGTTTTCGCCGTCGTAAGACTGCTGAAGATATAGGGTATAGGCTTGTGAGCCATCGAGCCCCTTTACGGTATAGCTGGTAACAGAAGCATCTACCACGGTCCATTGGTCAGGATCTTCACCATCAATCTGATAGCGATACGCTGTCAGCTTAGGGTCTTCAAGCTTCCAGTCCCAAGTCACTATTACCGGTGCAGCAAACAAAGAGAGGGTAACTAACAACAAAGTAGCAAGTAACATACAACGTTTATTCATACTATAAGCTCCTAAATCTGGTTATTATTGACTAATAGAATTTTATTTACCTACAGTCACTATAAGATTGCCTCTGCTAAAACACAAGTGAATACTATCGTTTATCATCTTCTAAGGGTTTATAAGGTCAAGGAAAACCAAAAAAGAGCCCATTGCTGGGCCCTTTAGTAGTAATATCTGTTTTGAAATTAGAAAGAGAAGCCCAAATAGACTCCAGCTTCTGGAATTTTCTTTATTGCTTTGAAATTGTTGAGGACCAAGTTGTACCTTCCTTCTAAGCCCATGGAGAACCAGTCGTTGAACTGGTAAGCAAGACCAAGCTTGGCAAATGCGCCGTACATGAATGGTTTATCATCCGTGGATTTGAAATCAGGACCATAGGTCAAGAAACCACCAGCACCAACATCAAGAGCGATCTTGCCAAGTTCCATGTTCAGCATAGGGGCAACAGAAAGAGTACCAGTGTGGGTCAAATCGCCCATTGCTCCACTGAAATTGGTAAATACCTTTTTAGCGGTAGAAAGCCAACTACCACTAGCTACAAGATAAGGAGTATAGGCAAGTCCGACATCTACACCAAGACCAAAGGTTTCGTTAAAGGTCTTCAGGTTTTTCAGTTGAACACCAAGCTCCGCCTTCAAGTTTCTGGTTTTTATGGGTAGAGTGCTAAAAACTTCCTTGCCAAGGCTAGCATCGCCACCGAGGGTGATGGTTGTCTTAAAGCGGCTATCTGCCTTTGCTTTCTTCTCAGCTACAGGTGCCTCGGCAACAACAGAAGGTGCAACTTCTTCAACTACAGGTTCGGCCTCAACTACGGGATCTGCTACAACGACCTCTTCAACCACTGTCTCTGCTTCAGCAACCACGATATCTTCGGCAACGGGTTCTACAATCTCTTCAGAAAGGGGCTCTGTTACCTCTTCGGTTACAGGCTCAATGATGTCTTCTTCTACAGGTTCGGCTTCAGCAACAACAGCAACTTCTGCAGGCTCAACAATTGCTTCCACCATAGGCTCAGCTTCTGCTACCGCAAGTTCAGGCTCTGCTGGGAATATTGCTTCTGAAACTGCTTTTGCACTTCCACTGAAGTTTTCACCGTCATATGACTGCTGGAGGTAGAGTGTATACGCTTGTGAGCCATCAAGACCCTTCACAGTATAGCTTGTGACTGAAGAGTCTACCGCAATCCATTCGTCTGGGTTCTCACCATCAACCTGATAGCGGAACGTTGTCACATTTGGATCTTCAAGCATCCACTCCCAAGTCACTACTACTGGTGCAGCAAACAAGGATACTGAAAACAGCACCAAGGCTACCAGTAAAAAACTACGTTTCTTCATCATATAAACTCCTAATCTAAACAATTCTTAATACTAAGTAAGTAAAATCAATATAGCATATTATACACTTGCAAGTGCAAAAAAACAAGTGAATCTCAAGAGACCTCCACTTATAGCAACAAAAATTGAGCAAGCATATCTCCTATATAGCTTGAAGCAACCCACTGATGCCAGTAGACTCATTATTCATGAATACGATAAAAACCATTGCAGTCTTTTGTGGTAGCAGCATGGGGAAAAACCCCCTATACGAGCAGAAAGCCATTGATTTGGGCAGGGCACTCCATGCCAATCACATGGGACTTGTCTATGGAGGGGGAACTCGCGGTCTCATGGGAGTAGTTGCCAAGACAGTCTTTGCCTTGGGAGGGTCGGTAACAGGAGTCCTCCCAGAAGCCCTCAACCTTGCAAGTGTACGCCAGGCAGTAGTGGAGACAGAGCTTATCGTCGTACCGACCATGCATGACCGAAAAGCTAAGATGTACTCCTTAGCCGATGCCTTCATCGCCCTCCCTGGAGGGATAGGGACTTTTGAGGAGTTTTTGGAAGTATTTACCTGGTTACAGCTCGGGTATCATCACAAGCCGGTCGCGCTATTGAACACCGCAGGGTTCTACGACCCGCTGCTCTCCTTTTTCCAACAAAGCAGTGACGAAGGATTCCTGCATAAGGACCTGCTCGATACTCTGATTGTGGAAAATGATGAGAACCTCCTGCTCAAACGAATGCAGGGCATTACCCTTACTATCAAGGACAAACTAGCACCCTAGCTGTGGAACAAATTCTAGTGTAGCTATATGCTAGAAACATGACCAAACGACAATACCATCTTGTGGAACTTTTCTACATCATCACCGGATCCTTTCTCACTGCAGTAAGAATAGCCCTTTTTGCCGCCCCAGCCAAAATTTCCAGTGGCGGGGTCAGCGGGATAGCAACCATCCTCTACCATACACTCGGCTTTGATACGGGGCTCTCCATCCTAGTCCTTTCCATTCCCCTGTTCTTATTGGGAATAGCCATCTTCGGCAAAGAGTATGGGATAAGGTCCCTGGCAGGGACCCTCTTCCTATCTCTTTTCACCTCCCTGCTGAACCACTTCTTCGGTTATGGAGGACTGCTTTCCTACGATAATGTTCTTTCAGTATTGCTTTCGGCCATATTTGGCGGAGTTATGATGGGCCTTGGAATTGGACTGGTCATGCGTAGTGGAGCCAATACAGGCGGAACAGACATCGTAGCCCAGATAGTAGCGAGATTTACCCCCCTATCCATGGGATCGGCCCTCTTCTTGGTCGACGCTCTGGTCATTGGAGCAAGCGGATTTATCTTCTCACTCGAAATGGCCCTCTATGCAACCATCACCGTCTACATCACAGCAGCAGTTATTGACCGTGTAATACTTTCGTTCGGTACAAGCTCTGCAAAGACCGTATTTATAGTAAGTGAGAAACTCAAGACCATTGAAAAGGAAATCCTTGAACAACTGGGACATGGAGGAACCATCCTCAGTGGTATAGGGATGTACACCGGCCTAGACAGGCCGGTTATCATGACAGTGATAGCTAATCATAAGGTTGCACAACTCACCAATATTGTGCATAAGACGGACAAACAGGCCTTCATGATAGTCCAGGAAGCCTACAAGGTCCTCGGTGAAGGATTTTCTCCCATAGAAAAGGCTGCTTGGGCTGGCCTTTCGGATGTTACGCAAAGCAAGCCCAAGAAGCGACGCTGATCAGTACTTCCAGAGTTTCTCGGGATAGTAGCCCCTGGCAATCTTGTTGGCAAGCTCGCCTTTGACAATTTCCCTGTCCTCACTGTAGGTCATACCGAACCACTTCTCTTGTGTTGTGTAGAATTGCATCTTGCCTTCGTTCTTTGTAACAAGGTTGCTTGCACCGTTGGGAAGATAGCTCTCACCCTTCTCTGTGGTGACATTGTTCTTGATAAACTCATCCCAATAGGTGGAGAAGCTATCAAAAGCGGTAGGAGCAAATCCAAAGAAATTCATGGATACCCACTCCTTACCGGTCAACTGAACATCCTTGCCATCCATATGGCTGATAATCTTGTTTCCTACATATCCTATCTTGGTATTCTCTTCCATACTTACCAGGTAGTCATCCTTGACCGTACAGATAGCACGGGAAACCGTTCCGCTGAGGCTCATGGTATTTTCAAGCACATACCCGACCATTGCATGTTCGAGACTGTCGTTCTCTAGACCACCGAGGTGTTTTCCCAGGATTGAAAACGCTTCACGTCCATAATAGTCATCAGCATTAATGACTGCAAAGGGTTCGTTTACAGCCTCTCTAGCGCAAAGGAGTG
>CAXYZP010000169.1:0-4248 GCA_964293175.1 uncultured Sphaerochaeta sp. | reverse complement strand
CCTTCACCCTCTCGCACCGACCCCTGGTCATCAGCGGAGAGTCAAAGGTCTCCATTAGCATTCATAGGGACCAGCGCACAGGCATTATGCTTTCCATTGATGGGCAGCAAACTTTTAGCTTACTAGAGGAAGATGTTGTTATTGTAGAGAAATCGAGAAGTAAAGCTCTGCTAGTCACAAGCGAAAGGCGTAACTATATAGAAGTAATACGTGATAAACTCAACTGGTCAGGAGGAGGTCTCCATGCTTGAGCGCCTTGAAATTCATCACTACGCCCTCATCGATGATGTAACCATCGAGTTCGGTGAAGGCTTCAGTGTCATCACTGGAGAAACCGGAGCAGGCAAGTCCATTATATTGGGTGCGCTTGCTCTGTTGCTGGGAGAAAAATCTGATGCACAAGCTATCAGAAGCGGCTGTGAAGCCGCAACAGTCAGCGCCACGTTCTTCCTTGGAGACAGGGTTCCCGCTGTTATAGGGAACTATCTCTCTGAGAATAGTCTCGCCCTCGATGACGGAACTCTCTTGCTCTCCAGAAATGTCAGAAGCAACGGGCGTTCCAGCGCATCCATCCAGGGAAGGGCCGCCACACGTGGTGACCTTACCCTCCTTGGGGAAGAGCTGTTGGACATCAGCGCTCAGCGTGACCACCAGAGCCTACTTTCATCTGCAAACCAGCTGTTGGTGTTGGATGCTTTTGGTAACTGCCATGCTGAAAAGCAGCACTACCAAGAACTTTTCAAACAGGTCCAGACCCTGGAGCAAGAGCAGAAACAGCTCAAAAAAAGCCTGCAGGACAGCGAACGCGAGGCAGAGTTTCTGAAATTTGCCGTTGACGAGATAACAAAAGCCGATGCCCAGATAGGTGAGGATGACGAGCTGGCCGAACAGATACGGACCATCGCCTCCTTTGAACAGATTCATGACTCCCTGAGTTTGGCTACGACGTTACTGCATGGCTCAGATGCTGGTTCGAGCTTGTTAGGAAGTCTCCATCAGGCCGGCAAGCAGATAGGCGTGGCATCCAAGAGTGATCCTAACCTCATAGAGTTTCACCAGAGGCTGGAGAGCTCCTCCATCGAGCTTGAGGACATCTATGAGAGCCTTCGAGACTATCTCTCCTCCATGTCTTTCTCTCAGATGGAGCTAGACCAGCTGCAAGGCAGGCTCGCCCTCTTACAGAGGCTGAAGAAAAAATACGGGCACTCCCTTGAGGCCATGCTCACCTTCAAGGCACAAAGTGAAGAAAAGCTCCTGCAAAGTGAGCAGGGCGAGGACCTCTTGCTTGATTTGGAGAAAAAGTTTAGGCAAACACAACAATCGATGCAAAAATCTGCGGTTGTTTTGACAGAGGTGCGAAAGAAGTCTGCCCTGACCCTGCAACAGGAGATAGAGGAGACCCTAAAGACCTTGGGCATGAAGGAAGCCCTGTTTACCATTGATATCGTAGGCACGACACCTTCGGCAAGCGGAGCTGATTCCATTGCCTTTATGATCTGCGCAAACCCAGGTCTTGAGAGCCGTCCTATCAAGGATGTGGCAAGCGGAGGGGAACTTTCTCGGATCATGCTTGCCTTGAAGACCACACTCAGTCATCATGACAGGGTAGAGACCCTTATCTTCGATGAGGTGGATGCAGGTATCGGTGGAAGTGTCGCCCTCTCAGTTGCCAAGCAGCTGAAGAGGTTGAGCAAGACCCACCAGGTCTTGGTCATAACGCATCTGGCCTCCATAGCCAGCCAGGCGGATGCTCATCTGGTTGTCTCCAAAGAGGTCACCCAAGGTATGAGCTTCAGCCATATCGAGCAAGTGCATGGAGAGAGGCGTGAACAGGAGATAGCACGCATGCTCAGTGGCGATGATGCAAGCGAAGTGAGTCTTGTCCATGCTAAACAAATGTTGAACGCCACGTAACAGGAGGTGGGTAGATGCTGTCATGCAAGAAAAAAGAGAATGGATTTTATATAGGGGAGGACGTTACCAACCCCCTAGCTGAGATAACCTATCACCTTCGGGATGAGCGGTCCATGGTCATCGACCATACGTATGTTGCAGATACATTGCGAGGCCAAGGTGTGGGCAGCGTTTTGGTTCGCAAGGTGGCAGAGCTTGCAAGAAAGGAAAACAAGAAGATTATCCCGCTTTGCTCCTATGCAAAGCGTGTCATGATGCAGAACCCCGATTACCAGGATGTGCTTGCAGAATAGGAAGTTTTGAAATTAGAGAGCGGGTTCCATACACGAAAAACCTCCAACAGTTTGAACTGAATGGAGGTTTTTCATTTGCTTGCCAGCTTTGAATTAAAGTCCTAGCTGATGGAAATATCAAAGTTAAGCGCTTTGCCCAACGTATTGATGAGACCTGTGTCTGTAACCTTATGCGCTTTTTTATCCCCATTTAGGAATGGGTAGACCGCATTCTGGATCTGGGTGAGATCAGGCTGGAAGGAGTGCTCCCGCACTATCTGTAGGAACTCAAGGATGAAACGTATATTCTTGTCATACAAGCCATATGCCGTTATCTTCTCCGCAAGATAAGTCATTTCCGCATCAAAGAGCCGTTTGATAATATCCCTGTCGGTGGGTCTCGTATACTTTACGAAAAAACCGATCAGAGTGATAAACGAATCCTTGAACTCGTCCCATAAGGGGAGGGTCCCGTATCTGAACAGGCTTTTGATGGCCCTCAGGCATGAGCCAATGTTTTCCTGGTAGAGTGACCCCATCGGTAGGTAGGGAGTTGCCTTTGCGAGGGCCGCATAGTGATGGATTTCTCGAGCTATCTTCTTTATCTCAGAGCTATCCAACCGACAGATGCCGTTATCGATCTGCTTGAAGAGGTCGTCACGCATTCTGGGTGGAATATCCTCAGAGTCGATAAAATGGCTCGAGATCTCCCCGTTGCGTATATCCCTAAGGGTTAGGGTGTAGGTAAGTTCTGATTTTCCAGGGGCAGGATCCAGAACCGTACACTGGTACCGAACCAACGAAAATTGGTTGGATATCTCCAGTATCTGGGTCTTTTCGTCTTTAAAATCGAATTTCTCCAGTTTGAAGAAGCCGTACCGGTCCCTTTGGTCCTCTTGCAGTGCGATCCTGCGGTTCAGCACGAAATAGAGGGTAGCCTCAACTTCGCCTGGCAGGCTGTCCAGAGCTTCAAGGGCAAGATTCTCGCCATCTCCATCCTGTTTGCGGTTTGACTTGGCGAGCTTGAGGTCTTCCAAGAGGGATTTAAGCAGGGTATCATCCGGACAAAACCTTTTGTACAGGTCTACTGCCATCAAGGCGTATACGATGTTCTGCTTGGGCTCCAAGCCTGCAAGGTCATTGAAGAACCATCCGCAGCTTGTATAGGCAAAATGCCTGTACTGCATACCCAACAGCAGCGAAGCGATATTTGTGCGTTCTTTCTGGTCAAACGGAAACTGCTTGGTAATGTCGTTGAGGAAATCATCCATGGATATGAGGTTGGAGATTACCGGTCCGAACATTTCAACCAGCGTTTGAGCCTCCAGCTTACCTGAGAATATGCGTTTCACTTCTCTCTCCAGGCACACATCAATTTTCTTTCCCAAGTTGTCAAAGGCGAGGCGTAGGGGAGTTCTCCACTTCTGGTTCCAAGACTCGTCGCCACCTGTGTGACATCCACAATCCTTGTACCATCTGGAGACCCCGTGCATGCAAGACCAGCTGGTTCCTTTGCTCTGTTCTCCATCATGCAGTTGGGCATGAAGCGTAGCCTGGTGTTTTTCCAGAAAGGATGCATAGTTTGTCAGGCGGAAATCAGATCGTTCATGTACTTTTTTTATCAGGGCAGCTAAAGCCATATCCCCGTAAGGTTCGTGGTGACCGTAGATCTCTCCATCTGTGGCAGTCTGGATAAGCTCCTGCTTATCCTCCCGTTTGATGGTGAGCAGCCTGGCATAGAGGTTGTCAGCATCCCTCAGCAGATGCCCGAAGCTGATACCTTCAGCAAGGCTAGGATGGTAGAAGAAGGCACTTATGGTCGCCCCTTTTGCTCCGGTGAGGATAAAGGGTTTGCCATAGGGTGCACTCTTGCCATTGAGCTCGACCATCTTTCCGTTTTTATCCTCAACACTTTTGCACTGCCAAGGCGAGAGGATGACAAACTTCAGACCGTACTCTGCGAGCAGGTCGATGACCATGGGATTGATGCCGGTCTCCGGCAACCACATCCCTTCGGCCTCCCTGCCGAAGCGTAGGGAGAAGTCCTTCAGGCCCCAGACTA
>CAXYZP010000168.1:0-4320 GCA_964293175.1 uncultured Sphaerochaeta sp. | reverse complement strand
CATAAGCAGTCTTGATGATCAGGTAACCACGAGCAATAAAGTCGTGGTTTATAGCCAAGTCAGCTGCAGTCTGGATTACACCTGGATCCTCGTGTGCCTCACCGGCGATACAGAGAATATCACTTCTCTTCTCTTTTACACGGCGAAAAGCTTCAGTTGTACCAGGAATAGCCTGGTTTACAATGATGGCCTTAATTTTCGGGTCATCAGCAAGGCCGGCAATAACGCTGATGGTGGTCTCAGCCTCATCCATGAAGTTGTCAGGGTAGGTCACGTGCTGGATCATTCCACCATCGTTGACAGAACCGTACTCTTCAATGAGGCGTTCTGCACCACGGAGGTCATCTTCAGACTGTGAGACAGTACCAGTGACAATACCGATGTGGAAATCTTTTCCAACAGTAGCGGTTTCTTGTGCTCCGGCAGCAAATATCATGCCAGAAACAAGAAGCACACAAAGAACAAGAGCAAACATCTTTTTCATTTCTACTTCTCTCCTTTAGGGATAGTTATTCCTTATGATACGTAAAAGATTGGTTACTTGCAAGAAAAGAATGATTTTTTATACATTTTGAGGGTAATTTTAAGTATAAATATAGAAAACAGGGCATATTTACCTAAAAAGGTACAATATGCCCTGTGCGTTTTCCCTGAAATGGAGGGTTATTTCCCTGAGGGTGTAACCGCTTGCTGTCTGCGTACCTCATATAAGAGGATGCCCGCCGCTACAGAAACATTCAATGAATCGATATGCCCGGTTGTAGGGATGGAGACTATTCCGTCACAAAGGCTTTTGGTAAGATCTCTCATCCCTTTGCCTTCGCTACCCATGACCAAGACTGTTCTTTTAGGAAATACCGTCTTGTATGTTTCCTTACCTGCCATATCAGCTCCATACACCCAAAAGCCACTACTCTTGAGATTTTCAATCTCACGGTTGAGGTTGGTGACCACAGCCATAGGAACATATTGGGCAGCCCCTGAAGAGACCTTCACCACGGTGGAGTTCGCTTGTGCACTACGTCTTTCGGGTATGATTACCAAGGATACTGAAAACTGATCGGCAGAACGGAGGATTGCTCCGAGGTTCTGCGGGTCGGTTATCTCATCGAGTACCAACACCAAGGCACTTTCGTCTTCCTTGAGTTTGGAGCAGAAATCCTTGACTGTGCTGAACTGGATCTTTGTATTTCCCTTCTTCACGTCAAGCAACTCTAGAACAGCCCCGCGATGGTCCGCCTGATCGACCATACGGTCCATCTCAACCTTGGCAATTTTCTTTATGAGCACTTTTCCTGTCAGCAGTGCCTGACGTTCCAAAGCTTCTGTATGGCCTCCCATTCCGCGACAAAGGTACAATACGGACCCCGACGCGGCCTGTTTGAGGCTCTCTTCTATGGCATGAAAGCCAAATATCTTCTCTCCCATTCTATTCTCCTGCTCGGCAAAGCTTACTGTATTACAAAAATTTAGGCTACCTCATCGCTGAAGTAGCCTACCTTTTTAATCCTCAAATGGGACAGGAGTTGGGGAGGAATTCTCACCGAGGGCATTTGACAGTTCCTGCATGATTTTCTTGGCTTTTGAATTCAGCCGTTTGGGGACCTGAACAAGTAGCTTCAAATACATATCTCCCCTATCTGTGGAGTTTAGCTTGGTAACACCGCGTCCGCGGACACGGAGCATCTTGCCAGACTGCACACCAGAAGGAATAGTTACCTTAATTGCTTGTCCGTCGATAGTGGGTACCTGAATATCTGTACCAAGGGATGCCTGGGTAATGGAGATGGGAACCTGACAGAAAAGGTCATAGTCTTGTCTGACGAAATACTTGTGTGCCTTTACATTCACATAGACGTATAGGTCCCCTGAAGCGCCGCCGTTTGCTCCGGCATCGCCCATTCCACGAAGTACAACTCTACTTCCATTGTCCACCCCGGCAGGGATGGTTACCTTAACCTTCTGCTGCTTGCGTTTGAGCCCATTTCCATGACACTCAGTGCAGGGGTTCTCGATCACACGACCATTACCATTACAGGTTGGACAAGTGCTCGCTACAGCAAAAAATCCACTGTTACGCCTGACTTGTCCGCTTCCGTTACAGGTAGGGCAGACCTTGGTCCCTGTCCCGCCTTGGGAACCAGAACCCTTACAAGCCTCACAAGCAACCTGATGGGAGTATGCCACATCCACTTTGGTGCCAAATACAGCATCCTTAAAATCAATTTCCACATCATAGCGCAAAGAAGAACCAGCCTCGGGTCCTCTCTGAGCACTTCGCCCACCTTGGGACCGACCACCGCCGCCGCCAAAGAACGAGCTGAAGATATCTTCAAAGCCACCGCCGCCGCCACCACCAAAACCGCCACCAAAGATATCGCTGAAATCTCGATAGACGTTAGAGTAGTCCTGGCCGCCACCGTTGGCACCATCGAGTCCGGCAAAACCGAACTGATCGTACATCTGTCTCTTTTTTTCATCGGAGAGAACATCATAGGCTTCAGTAGCTTCTTTAAAACGATCCTCGGCTTCCGCATCCCCTGGATTTCTATCCGGGTGATTGGCAATAGCCAGCTTGCGATACGCCTTTTTTATCTCATCCAGTTGTGCTGTCTTCGCGACTCCAAGCACTTCATAATAATCTCGTTTCGCCACAGTGCGTCTTCCTTCGAACAAATTGGCCTTGAAACATCATGTCGGCCGGAGCCGACATGATGCAAAGCCTATCTTCTATAGTAACCTGTTTCTGAAACCTTAGTCTACGACTTCGTAATCGGCATCTTCAACATTGTCTTTACCGGTATGCTTCTTAGGCTCATCCCCTTCAGGAGTACTCGGATCTTCAGGTCCACCCTCACCACCTTCCTGTGCAGCGGTGTTCTTATACACCTCTTCTGCCAACTTGTAGGCGGCCTGCTGGAGAGTTTCGCTCTTGGCCTTGAGATCTTCAGCAGAAGAGTCCTGACTCTCAAGCAAAACCTTCAGTTCAGCAATGGAACTTTCAATCGCAGCCTTGTCTTCAGCGGAAATCTTATCGCCATACTCCTTGAGAGACTTCTCAGTGGAGTAGACCAAGCTATCAGCCTCGTTACGGGCATCAATACGGGCTCGCTCCTTCTTGTCCTCTTCAGCATGGGTTTCAGCTTCATGGACCATCTTATCGATATCAGCATCGCTGAGACCGGAAGAGCTCTCGATACGTATCTTCTGTTCCTTGCCTGTGCCAAGATCCTTGGCAGAGACGTGGACAATACCGTTGGCATCGATGTCAAAAGTCACTTCAACCTGAGGCACTCCACGAGGAGCCGAGGGGATACCGATAAGATCGAACTTACCCAGGGTCCTGTTCTGTGTCGCCATCTCGCGCTCACCTTGCAGGACATGGATGCTCACTGCCGTCTGTCCGTCAGCGGCCGTAGAGAAGATCTGACTCTTACGAGTAGGAATAGTAGTATTACGCTCGATCAGGCGAGTATTTACACCACCGAGGGTCTCGATTCCGAGGGAGAGCGGAGTAACATCCAACAAGAGGACGTCCTTGACATCTCCACCGAGAATACCACCCTGGATAGCAGCACCCATGGCAACAACCTCGTCAGGGTTCACACCCTTATGGGGCTCCTTGCCGAACAGTTCGCGTACAAGAGCCTGTACAGCAGGAATACGAGTCGAGCCACCGACGAGGATGACTTCATCAATATCTGCAGCAGTCAAGCCAGCATCGCGCAGAGCATTCTTTACAGGAAGCTTTGAGCGCTCTACCAAGTCAGCTACAAGCTGCTCGAACTTAGATCGTGAAAGGCTCATAGCCAAGTGCTTGGGCCCTGATGCGTCAGCTGTGATGAAGGGCAGGTTAATATCGGTGCTGGTCGAGTTAGAGAGCTCTACCTTTGCCTTCTCAGCCGCTTCACGCAGTCTCTGTAAAGCCATTTTGTCTGTAGTAAGGTCTATGCCGTTGGCCTTCTTGAATTCTGAAGCCATCCAGTCAATGATCCTCAAGTCAAAGTCATCTCCACCTAGGTGAGTATCACCGTTGGTTGCCTTGACTTCAAAAACCCCGTCACCCAGTTCGAGAATGGAAATATCAAATGTTCCACCTCCAAGGTCATACACGGCGATTTTTTCTTCTTTGGACGCATCCTTTCCAATACCATATGCAAGGGCTGCGGCAGTAGGTTCGTTAACGATACGCTTGACATCTAAGCCTGCAATCTTACCTGCATCTTTGGTAGCCTGACGCTGAGCGTCATTAGAATATGCAGGAACAGTGACAACTGCTTCGGACACTGGTTCACCGAGGTAATGCTCAGCGCTCTCGCT
>CAXYZP010000167.1:0-4379 GCA_964293175.1 uncultured Sphaerochaeta sp. | reverse complement strand
TTCTATCTGGGCAGATCGGGTAATGCCTTTCTTCTTGCCATCCAACATCAACTCAACAAGCTCTTGGAGGCCATTTTCTGCTTCACCAATATAGACAAAATCAACAAAGGCTGAGAACGGAAGAGGATTTGTGGCGGCAGGTCCGCCACAGATAACGATAGGATCACTTTCCTTACGATCGGAAGTACGCAGAGAGAGCCCTCCGAGTTCAAGCACCTGCAAGATGTTGGTTGCGCACAACTCATACCCTATAGAGATGTTCAACAGGTCAAGCTCATGCAAGGGAATAAACTTGTCCAACGTATAGAGGGGAACGTTGCGTCGTCTGAGCAGAGCCTCAAAGTCATGAGCTACAGAGAAGACCAAGTCGCAGTAAACCTCTTCCATCCTGTTGAGGATGTCATAGAGGATCCTGACCGCATTGTTGCTCATTCCGATCTCATACAGATCGGGGAAGCACATGGCGGTATGGAATGTTACCTTACTGTAGTCCTTCTCTCCATAGTGAAACTCCCCCCCTGTATATCGTGAGGGATTCTGTATCAATAAAAGATCATCTTTGATCATTTCAAATGCATTCATTTCGTACCTTCTTATCAAAAACTCAGTGCAAGCGTGTTGTACTTTCGTTGCTGGACCCTCACATCGGCATAGCCATAGAGAGTGCCAAGCAAATTGTATACCTGAACCAGTTCAGCACTACCTTCGAACGCTTGCTCCAAAGGAATAGCGAGGGGGAGCAAAAGGGTCGCACGCTCTTGAAGAACAGTATCAGAAGCTGCGATTTGAAGCAATCTAAGCTGCTGATGAGGAGACAGAGGAGCGAAAGCGCTCTCAAGCTTATTTCTATCTGTAGCCGAAGCTATTATCATCTCTGCATAGGCATAGGACTCGATAGTATCTTTCAGATACTGATCGAACACCCTTGCAGCCTCGGCACTGTCACCTACCATAAGCAGAGCTGTATAGTAAGCTTTAGCCTCTGGTTCTCCTACAAGTGAATGCTCTTCTAACCACATGGCACTGGAGATGCCTTTAGCTGGATTGCCTGCATCCAAGGAGAGGGAACACATCATGCGGTGTGCCTCCTCCAAGTGCTGATCATCACCCTTGGCCATGCCGAAATAGAGGTTCAGCACATGGAAGGCATCCTCTCTGGTATCCTTATCGAGCTGGTGCAAAGCAACAGCTCAATAAAACAAAGGCTCTGCCCCTATGCGTTTAGAGAGCTTGGTTGCTGTCTTCTTTTCCAGTTCCCCATACCTTGCCTCAGAGGCAAGCTTGGAAAGGTCTTGAGAAGTTGGGGAAAAGCACGAAGAGAGCAGGAAAAAAAGAAAAAGGGAGAAGAGCCAATACGCAAGAACATGTTTTCTTTGCATACGCTATTCTCCCTCACATATCATAAAAAAGGCAAGCAATAAGCCGGGTTCTGTTTATGATGATCATCTATCTACACCTATTGTTACCAATAGGTTCTAGCAACCTACCCGCAGGCAAAAGACGGACCGCCCTACCTGCTGCTTGGTCTTGCTCCTGACGAGGCTTACCCTGCCATCCCTGTTACCAGAGATGCGGTGGGCTCTTACCCCACCATTTCACCCTTACCGGTAAACCGGCGGTATATTTTCTGTGGCGCTCTCTATAGCGTTACCGCTCCCGGGTGTTACCCGGCATCATGTCCTATGGAGCCCGGACTTTCCTCAAGCGGCCTTACGGCCGCCCGCGATCATCTAGCTTACCTTAAAAAACCTAAAGCAAATCGTCGAATTCACTGCTATCGACAAAACTTGAGAGTCCACCTTCTTCAAATTCAAGGTCCTCACCAGGTTTGGCGAACAGCTGGTCGCCACCTTCAATGTCCTCATAATAGAGGATTCTGCTACAGTACGGACAGAAATTAATCTGCTTCTCACTGCGAACATCATTGACGAACTGGACAGGAAGCACGAGATGACATCCCTGACAAACAAGACCATGAATGGGAACGATACCCTTACCTTTCTTATTCTTAACAATATTACCGAACTTGTTGTACAAATCCTCGGTGATATCAGCACTAAGATAAGAATTGCACTTCTTCTCCAAAGCGGTAAGCTGTTTCTTCTTTTCAGCAAGAAGGGAATCGATCTTATTGGATTCGGAGTCCACTTCACCCTGCTGCAAATTCATAAGCTGCTCTTTTTCAGTAAGGCTTTCACCAAACTCACTGACCTGCTTCTCTTTTGCATGCAACTGCTTCAAAAGGCTCTGTTCCTTGGATGCAGCATCCTTGATCTCCTTCTCCAGTGCTTCAAACTCACGCTGGGTAGTGATCAGTTCCATCTGCTTCTCGGAATTCTCACGGGCACGAACAGAATCATCATACTGAATACGAAGACTCTTCAAATCTTCCTTCGCTTGCTGACTCCTATCGTTTTCTTCGATATATTCCTTGTTGATCTTGTCCAGCAGTTCTTGCTTGACTTTCAAATCCCTTGGTAACTTTACAATCTCGTCCTCAAGGGAGAACCTACCGGTGAGATCCTCCTGCAATTGGTTGAGTTTTGCGAAAACTTCTGCTTCTTCCATCATTCTCTCCTGGTATATATCAAATGAAATCCTTCAATTTCCTACTGCGCTTGGGGTGTCGCAACCTTCTGAGAGCCTTGGCTTCTATCTGCCTGATACGCTCTCGGGTTACTTCAAAATACAACCCTACCTCTTCAAGTGTCAATGAGTATCCGTCTTCAAGGCCGAATCTCATCTTCAAAACTTCCTGCTCACGAGCAGGGAGCGTTGCTAAAACGTCCTTCAGCTGTTCCTGAAGCAAGGAGTATGCTGTCTGGGTTGCAGGATTCTCTACGTCCTTATCTTCGATAAAGTCCGAAAGCAAGGAGTCTTCCTCCTCACCAACAGGTGTTTCCAGACTGATGGGCTCACGAGCAACGTTCTTGACAGCCTTGACCTTCGCCTCGGTCCAGCCAAGTTTCTCGGAAACCTCTTCATCGGTGGGTTCGCGTCCCAAAGACTGCATCAGCATTCTGGATTCACGAACAACCTTGTTGATCTGCTCTATCATATGTACCGGGACACGGATGGTCCTAGCCTGGTCACTGATGGAACGGGTGATCGCCTGACGAATCCACCAAGTAGCATAGGTGGAGAATTTGAACCCCTTACGGTATTCAAACTTCTCGACCGCCTTGATAAGGCCGATGTTCCCTTCCTGGACAAGGTCAAAGAAGTGAAGCCCACGGTTGGTATATTTCTTGGCAATGGAGACTACAAGACGCAAGTTGGCTCGAATGAGTCGGTCCTTTGCACCCTTCATCATCTTTTGCCCGTATTTAATCTTGGTCGAGTGCACAAGGATGTTTTCACAACACTCCTCAAACTGATACTCGATCATCTTCAGGTCCTTGTCTGTGAGCTGAAGCTCACGGATAAGGTCCTTGATGGTATCGCTGGTAAGATGGAGCTCCTCTTCAATGAGGGAACATCGGCTCTGGGTTGCAAGATCCCGACCCAACTGACGCAGTTCCTTAGGAGTAGAAATGTGCAGCTTGTTTTCCAACTGCTGTTTTTTCTCCTTATAAGAGCGAATCTTGTTTTCTGATGAGACAAAGTCAAAGGTAAAGGAGGTTATCTCTTCTGGCTGCAGGTCTATCTTACCTAGCTTCTTGAGCAGAGTGACCCGACTCTTACCCAGAGTCTCGTCATGGAAGATATCTTCGCCACTGCTGATCATCTGCTCTTTCTTGGCCATGTAATTCTTCAAGGCTGCCTGAACTTCCTTCAGGGGCTCCTTGTAGTGCTGAGTAAAACGCTTCTGATTGGTCATCAGGTCTTTGTATTCTTTAGCGTTGTACTCCTCTTCCTGGCCTTCCATTTTGGTATTGAGTGTCTTGATGATGTCGTAGAAGCGCGTGATCATGATCCCGCTATCCTGGATGACTTCCTTGATGATCCAAGCACCGTCTTCCATCTTCTTGCTCAGTTCGACTTCCTGTTCTGCAGTAAGAAGGTTTTCCTTACCTATCTCTCGAAGGTAGAGGCGTATGGGATCGTCCCCTGAAGAGTCGCTCTTGTCAGTTCCTAAAATGGTATTGTGACGTACATGTTCGGTATCGCTGTCATGGTCGTTAAGGGAGGAGATGTCTACAAAACGGTTTCCACCGGCAGCATCATCGTCGGTGCTCATGCCACTCCAGGCACGTTTCATCGAGTCGTCGCTCTCTTCCTCTTCAGCTTCCTCTTCATCGTCGTCTGCATCATCATCACCATCGGCGGCTGCCTTTTTCTTGGCAGGTTCCTTGGTGGGATAATCATTAATGGCTGACTCGTCGACAACATCGTCCTCTTCTTAGAGGGCGGCTTCGAGGAAGGCATCATCTGGTTCT
>CAXYZP010000166.1:0-4382 GCA_964293175.1 uncultured Sphaerochaeta sp. | reverse complement strand
AGGAAAGAGTTCAGGATGGCTCTCCGCCCATATCAGCTTGGGATCCTTTTGCAAGTCCAGGTTGCCCCCCTTGCCAAAGACAAGCTCCTCATAGGAGAACCCGTACTTCCTCAAAAGCCAGTCAGCCTGATAGAGCCTATGCTCGCGTTTCAGGGCGTTAGGAGAGGTACCGCTTGGGGGCCCGAGGTCAAAAAGCGAAAGCTGTTCGCTTTGTATCTCCCTGTTCTGCTCGCCCGGTATGGATGGATCTCCAAGGCCCCCTTGGTAGGCACTGTAGTAGAGTCGATCCATCCGGAGGTTGGAGTACATGCGACTGCCGTACGAGAGTATCTCCTGATCAGTTTCGTCACTGGCTCCCACAATGAACTGACTGGAGGTGGAAACTCGGGAGAAACGCCCTCCCCTGCCTGTCTGTTCGGCGATAAAGGTGAGTGGTTCGATGATATCCTTCTGATAATCCTTCATGTCGGTAAGGCGGGAAAAATGCTTGGCACCGGGGGTCTCAATATTCAAGGAAATTGCAGAGGCATAGGTGAGGGCACTCTCTATGCTCGCCCTACTGGCCCCCGGAATGATTTTCAGATGAATATACCCACGGTAGCGAAAATGCTTGCGTAAGATTTCAGCAGTCGATACCAGCATCTCCATAGTCTTCTCCCCGTCACCAAGGGTGGCACTGGAGAGAAAGATCCCGATAAGGGGGCGCTTGAGCTGAAACTCATAAAAAAAGCAGGCCATCTCATAGGGAGACAAGGCGACAGGACGGAAATCCTTCCCCTGTCGCAGAGGACAGTACTTACAGTCGTTTGCACATCGGTTACCCATAAGTGTCTTGAGAATGATCCCAGGGCCCCCACTGGCTGTCGTGGTGGGATAGAGCCAACCATCCCCACTGTGGTTTTTCTTCCGATGCTCCTCGGGATTCTTCGTGCCGCACGCACACGAAAGGTCATACTGCGCATCGCGGCTGAGAATGTCCAATTTTTCTTGTGTATCCATAGAAAGAGGGTAACATTAGTATAGTGGTTATCGCAAGACTTTTTTACTTATATTTCGCTTGTAATTTTGGAAGTTTTTTTCCTGTCGCGCTTGAATTCAGAGACAAGAAGCCCGCTAAGGGTAAGGGCAGTCCCAATGGCTGCGGTGGGTGTTATGACCTCACCGAGGATGATGACTGAAAAGACAATCGTGATGACTGGACTGAGATAGAGGTAAAACGAACTCTTGACAGCCCCAATGCTCTTCAGCCCGAAATTCCAGAAGACAAAACAGAGGGCTGAGGCGATGAGGCCGAGAAAGAGGAAATGATAGAGATAGGGAGGCTGTACGACAAGTGTGATGTCGGGGAGGTCACCCAATACGAGATTGACAACCACCATGCCAAGCAGGGCATAGAAGAACATCGTCCTGGTTGCCAACAGGGTAGGATAGCCGCGCCTTGAGACAATGCGCGTAAGGGTCGTATAGAAAGCCCAGACGACGATCCCCAGTATTGCAAGAAAATCACCCAGAGGATTGAGAGCGAGTTCGGTCTGACCACTATAACTTATCAGGGAGATACCCAGTATGGAGAGAGCAAATCCCACAAAATACTGGCCCTTGAGGTGCTCTTCCTTCAGGACAAAATGCACTACAAGCAGTATAAAAAAGGGAGCTGTGGCTACAATGACACCCACATTGGAGGCTGTGCTGTACACCAGGGCAGTATTTTCCAGAAAATAATAGAGAAAAATGCCGCACAGCCCGGCTCCAGCAAGAAGCAGACGATCACCCTTTTGTTTGTATACCATTTTTTTGGGATTGCACAGAAACAGGAAAAAGCATCCTAAAACAGTTCTCACTAGCAGTATTTGCATGGGAGTGAAGGCATCCAAGAGGATTTTGGTAGAGATGTATGTTGTAGCCCAGATTACAACGACAGTGAGTATGGCTAGATGTCCCAATACCCTAGTCCTAGGCAAAATGACCGATGTAGTATTCATAGTGAGCGGCAGTGTAGCCGTAAATTCTCCCTGTTGCAATCACTCTATGGTATACTATACAAGCCAATGGAGGTGCTCATGATTACTTATAGAAAGGAATTGTGGTTTAACATCAACAAACGGCGCGGTCTGATCAATATCACCGAGGCCGTACAACAAGCCGTAAAAGAAAGCGGAGTCAAGGAAGGTCTTGTTCTGGTTAACGCCATGAACATCACATCCAGCGTCTTCGTAAATTCCATCGAAAGCGGCTTGCACCAGGACTTTGAGGTTTGGCTTGAAAAGCTTGCTCCGGAACTCCCGCATGAGCAATACAAGCACAACAAGGGAGATGAGAGGAATGCCGACGGGCATCTCAAACGTAGCATCATGGGCCGTGAGGCTGTGGTAGCCATTACAGGAGGATCCCTTGATTTTGGTTCCTGGGAGCAGCTCTTCTACTATGATTTTGATGGGATGCGCGATAAGCACTGCCTCATCAAGATTATTGGAGAGTAAGAGCAATGCAAGTAGTATGAGCGATAATTCTATCGCTCATACCTTTTACAGCCTATACAGACTCACCTAGTACTTTCGTACGGTAGGCCTTCAGTCCAGCTTCAAAGCACTTAATGGCTTCTGCAAGGTCTTCAGTGTTAAGCACATAGGCAATTCTTACCTGTTTGCGCCCAAGGCCTTCTGTCTCATAGAAATCTTCACAAGGGGCGACCATCACAGTCTTACCATCCAAGGAGAAATCCTTAAGCATAAATATTGCAAAATCCTCTGCGTTATCAACAGGAAGCTCAGCTACCAAATAGAAAGCACCCTTAGGGGCATTGCAGACAACACCATCAATCTTCTGCAGACCCTCTACGATAAAGTTCCTACGGTTTTCATACTCTGTCTTTACCTCTTGGAGGTAGGCATCATCAGTGTCCAAGGCCGCACGAGCGGCCACCTGCTCTATCTCAGGAGGACAGAGCCGTGCTTGGGCAAGTTTGAGGGCATTAGCCAAGACATCAGGGTTTTTGCTCACTAGGGCCCCTATGCGCGAGCCACACATACTGTAACGCTTGGAAAAGCTATCTACACAGACTACCCTATCTGCAAATTCAGGGAATGCCAGCACGCTGGTAAACTCCTCGCCATCATAACAGAACTCCCGGTACACCTCATCAACGATGAGGAAAATATCATGCTTCTTGGCCAGGTTGAGCAACTGTAAGAGTTCATCCTTGGTATAGACATGACCGGTAGGGTTATTGGGACTGCAAACCAAGATTGCTCCGGTCTTGCGTGTGATCTTCTTTTCAAATTCGGAAATATCGGGAAGGGAAAAGCCTTCCTCTATCTTGCTGGTGACTGGCACCAGATTAACCATCGCCGAATGTGCGAAGGAGGAGACATTGGTATAGTAGGGTTCGGGGATTATGACCTCATCATAGGGATCGCAAAGAGTCATGAAGACAAATTGCAAAGCCTCACTGCCTCCGGTGGTGATGAGAAGCTCATCGCTTTTCACCTCCAAGCCATATTTGGCATAGTAGGCAGGAAGGGCCTGTCTCAAGTCCTCATGGCCCTCACTACTGCCATAGGCTATGATGCTCTGGTCATAGGATCGGACAGCCTCAAGAACTTGGGGTGGGGTCTTGATATCAGGTTGGCCTATATTGAGATAGTACACCTTGATGCCTCGGCTCTCGGCATCACGTGCGTAAGGGGAAAGTCTTCTGATGGGGGAACATTGGAAAGCGGAAATACGGTTTGACATTTTCATGATTCGTTCTCCTAGTAGGATTGAGTTTAGATACATAGTGCATTGCCCTCTCCGCCATACGGCTCAAGAGATGGGCAAAGTGGAATAACCCGGATACCGCGAGCCTAAGGCTACGTGCGGTCCGGGTTACTAGCACTGGCCGAAGCCTTTTGCGCTACATTTTGGGCCTGGGTATTGTCAATCATAATCTGGATGAACTTTCTGTTGTCGAGCAATGGACTGATTGATCGACCATGGTGAAGGCGGCTGATAACACGGGCAAACAGCTCGGTTATGTCAGCTTGGATATACCACTCTTTTTCCAAGAGATCACGTCCGTGATAGACGGCATTGGTTCCAATAATCCTATAGAAAATACCTTCTTTATAGGCTTGATCAAACTCTTCTACTGCATTGGCATTGAAAAAGGGCAGACTTACCATACAGATGACACGTTTTGCTCCAAGGTTCATCAATTCGCGCATGGCGATGATCAGCGTCCCTCCGGTGGCAAGCATATCGTCCGCCATAAGCACTGTCTTACCAGTGACATCTCCTAGGAGATTGATGCTTTTGATATTGGAAAGTTTGGCGTCCTTACTGACGATGGTGGAGTCACGATCCTTGTTGTGGATGGCTAGAGGACGGGTCAGCGTCTTGGC